>CAVHNN010000021.1:0-33606 GCA_963637465.1 Paludibacteraceae bacterium | reverse complement strand
GTGACATTTTTGCCCTTGAAGTAAGGGAGAAGCGATGTCCGGAAAATCAGATGGGTCTTGTACTTCACGAACTGAAGAACAAATAATGGTGATGTGATGCGCTCGCTCCGGCGAGCGTTTTTATTTAAAAGCCCACTCGACCACCTCAACGCCCCCGGCCACACCATCCCGGAATGCTCAAGCGCTCCATCAAAGCCGACCAGATTGACATTGTTCAGAAACTCACCGACAAGTGCTCTGAACTACCAAATGATTCGGTCAACGGGAGGGCAAGTTTGCTTTTCCAAAAGTGGTTTTTACAAGGAAATTCGCTTTTCTAAAAGTGTTTCCGTATATTTGCCGTAAAAGACTATAGTTATGGAATTGTCAGATATCCGTCCTATCGTGGATTTTTACCACAGCAGGCTTTCGCAGGCCAGCCTTGATTTTAAGCGTTATCTCTATCCTAAAATCAATTGGGACTCCCGGGTTATCGGAATCAGGGGAGAGCGCGGTGTCGGTAAAACGACTATGCTCCTTCAGCGAATCAAGGAGAAATACGCCAATCCGGACGATACCATCTATATTTCTCTGGACCATTTTTGGTTCGGCACGCACAAACTGCATGAGTTGATCGAATTCATGTATAAGAGGGGGATTTCCGAATTCTATATTGACGAAGTCCATAAGTACAAAGGCTGGAGCGGTATCCTGAAGAATCTGGTGGATCAGTATGCCGATTTGAGGATTGTTTATACCGGTTCGTCCCTCCTGGAGATGGACAATGCCAAGGTGGATATGTCCAGAAGACAGACTCCTTACACGCTTAAAGGGATGTCCTTCAGGGAGTATCTTGAATACGAAGGTATTCAGAAAATGGATGCAGTCTCTCTTGAGGAACTCCTGGACAATCATGTTCCCATTGCGATGGACATCACCTCAAAGACCAAGATTCTGGTGGCTTTTGAGAAGTATCTGAAAACGGGTGTCTATCCTTTCTACAAAGATGCCGGTGAAGACTTCCTCGTAAGACTGAAGGAAGTAGTGGACACGGTAATTGAAAGTGATCTGCCGGCCGTGGAGAAGATAACTTACGACACCATTGAGAAGTGTAGGAAACTCCTTATGATCATTGCCGAGAGTTTGCCGTTCCAGCCCAAGATTGACAGGCTTGCGAACTCGCTGGGGACTACCAGGGATACTCTTCTCAGGCTTATTTATAAGCTGGATGAAGCCCGGATTCTTGAATTGCTTACGGTCGAGCTCAAGAGTTATAAGAAACTGGTCAAGCCGGAGAAGATATATCTTGGCAACACGAATTTGATGTACGCTTTATCTCCCAAGATGGAAGTGGGGACGATTAGGGAAACATTTTTCATTGACCAGCTTTCCTCCATCGGGACTGTTCAAATGCCTCCTAAGGGCGACTTCCTTGTAAACGGCAAGTACCTCTTTGAAGTCGGCGGTGATTATAAAGACTTCGACCAGATAGCGGGAATTCCGGACAGCCATCTTGCCATCGACGGTATCGAGACAGGCTACGGTGCCAGAATCCCGTTGTGGATGTTCGGGCTGCTCTACTGATTCATTATACGCTGCGGTATCGTCATGTTTCTCAACGCCTTCAGGAAATCATCGCCGGAAACTGCGCATTGATGTCCAATACCATATCGACCAATCTCTTTTTTTCCATCTTGTCCAGATGGGACTTTAATTCTTTTCTGTTCATAAGCACTGTTTTTAGAAGCTGTTTTGAAATAATAAAATTCGGGAACCATTTCAAAACAGCTTCTTATTATCATCGGGAGTGGTGAACTGCTCTGCAAAGCTGAGGTTCGCAGAATCTGGCCGCTTCATCGGGGCGCATCGGAGTGCCGGAGGGAGCCCTTGACGAACTGAAGGTGGTACTACACAAAAACGGGCCTCCTCATCCTTGGTACTGAGCAGGATAAGGGAGTCGAACCCTCCTCCTTGGCTTGGGAAGCCAATGCACTACCGATGTGCTAATCCTGCGTGGTCAGATGCCGTTCCGCATCGGACTTGTGCAAAGTTATGAAAAAATACTTAAATTTGAAAGCTCCGGCGAAAAAATCCGGAGACACGGTAACCATTTGTAACAGCACTATGTATTCGTTAGGGATAGATGTCGGCTCTTCCTCCGTGAAGGTCGCGCTGCTTGATGTCGCAAGCGGCAGATGTGTATGCTCATCGACCAAGCCCAAGTCCGAGGCTCCGATCGCCGCCCCTCGGAAAGGCTGGGCGGAGCAGGATCCGGACTCGTGGTGGAGATATCTTTGCGAGGGGGTCAGGGAGATGTCCCGTTCTCACGACATGTCGCAGGTCGCGTCCATCGGCATATCATATCAGATGCACGGTCTCGTCGCGCTTGACAAGGACGGAAGGCCTGTGCGCGACGCCATAATCTGGTGCGATTCACGTGCCGTCGGGATCGGCGAAGAGGCCCTGCGGGGCATAGGCCGCGAGAAGTGCCTCTCGCATCTTCTCAATTCGCCGGGGAACTTCACGGCCTCCAAGCTGTCCTGGGTCAAGAGAAATGAGCCCGCGACATATTCCATGATAGACAAGTTCATGCTTCCGGGAGACTACATCGCCTACCTGCTGACAGGGGAGAAGACCACCACGGCGACGGGGCTTTCCGAAGGGATATTGTGGGATTTCAAGGAAGGGAAGAGGGCGGACTTCGTGGCGGAATGGTACGGCATCCCGACGGACAAGTTCTCCCGTGTGGTACCCGCCGTGGGAGTTCAGGGGAGAACCGTTGCAAGAATCCGCGAGGAGCTCGGCATCCCGGAGGGGACCCCCGTGTCTTACCGGGCCGGCGACCAGCCCAACAACGCCTTCTCTCTCAATGTCCTGAAACCCGGGGAAATCGCCGCCACGGGAGGAACGAGCGGAGTGGTCTATGGGGTTACCGACACTCCGAAGGCCGACCCCGAGTCGCGAGTGAACACTTTCCTCCACGTCGCGCTCTCTCCGGAGCCGAGGATGGGAGTGCTCCTTTGCATCAACGGGACGGGGATAATGAACTCCTGGGCTCACCGGAACATCTCTCCGGAGCTCTCGTACCCGCAGATGAACGAACTCGCCGCCACGGCCCCGGCAGGCTCGGACTCCCTGGTGGTGCTGCCGTTCGGCAACGGCGCCGAGAGGATGCTGTCCAACCGCAGCATAGGTGCGAGAATGTGTGGAATCGACCTTGTCCGTCATTCCAAGGCGCACATGCTCAGGGCCGTACAGGAGGGCATAGCTTTCTCCTTCCGCTATGGCATAGACATAATGAAAGAACTCGGCCTCAGGCCGGACGTTATCCGTGCAGGCAGGGCCAACATGTTTCTCAGTCCTCTTTTCCGCAGCAGTCTCGCCACGCTCTGTGACGCGCGCATCGAACTTTTCGACACGGACGGATCGCTCGGAGCGGCAAGAGGGGCGGCGCTGGGTGCGGGATTGTATAAGTCGTCCGACGAGGCCTTCTCCACGCTTGAAAGGCTTGAGGCGGTGGAACCCGACAGAGAATGGAAGGCCCCGCTTGAGGAGGCCTATCAGAATTGGAAGTCAGAACTTGAAAAAGCTCTGAAAGACTGACCCTTAGAAGCTGCAGCTTCTTATACTCTGAGTTTCAGGCCCGCGAGGATGGTGTCCGGGCGAAGCTGCATCACGGAGGATTCCTCGCCGGCCATGCAGAAACCGCATTTCGGACAGATTCCCGCCTCCGCTCCGATGCACTGAGCTTTGCGGCTGCCGTCCGAAAAGATGAAATTGGTCATCCAGCAGCATTTGCGGAAGTTGTTGTCCTTCATCTTCGAAAGCCCGCTCCGGGAGTTCATTATCGGATATCCACGCTTCTTGTAGTCGAGAATCATGTCGATGATTTCAAGGCGTTTTTCGTGCGGCAGCTCCAGACTCTCAGTTCCCGGGAAAGGGGTGTGGAAGTTGAGCGAGATGCACTTGAAATAAGGGCTCTTCGCCACGTATTCTATCGCTGCGGCGACAGAGTCGCAGTTCAAGCTGTTGATTGCCATGTTGGCGCTCAAGGCCTTGCAGCCGCAGACGGCGATGTTTTTCTCAAGACGCTCGAACGTCCCCTTGCCCCTGACGCGCTCGTGATACTCCCCGACACCGTCCATCGACACCCAGATGCTGTCGGCTACGCTGCCGTCGAACGGCATCTGCGCGTTGGTGGTGATGGTGCAGGAGAAAAAGCCGATTGAACGGGCCAGACGGCAGAGGTCGTTAACCGTGCGCTCCCCGTCTCTCCAGAGAAACGGTTCCCCGCCCTCGAAGTCGATGAAACGCGAGCCGAGCGAATAGCAATATTCGAGCTCTTCGCGAATCTGCCCGTAAGTCTTGTCCACCGGTGCGCTATGGTTATAGACGCTGCAGTGCTTGCAGCTCAGATTGCACCTGTCCGAGATGAATACCACGCTCTGCAGGGGCTTGCGACGCCCCAGAACGGCGCGCGCCCACCACCATCCGAGGTATGTGAACTGTCCGAGAAAATTCATTATTTCAATATTAGAAGTATCAGTTTAGCTATGCAGACCATCACGCAGAAGCCGCTGAGCGTGTTGCGCGCCGTCATCCAGCGCATCAGGAACCAATCCACCCCGGCCTCTCTGACAGGCCCCCATTCCATCATCGGCCCGAGCCAGAAAGCCGGTTTTTCCGGCACTTCCTGACATCCTGCGGCGAAGCCTTTGAGCGAGCGGCAGAGCCATACCGCGCGCGGGAGCACCAGCAGCGTCAGCAGGTAGAGAGGGTGAAGTTCCCCAAGGCTCACGGAGGCGGCAATCAGGACGAAAGGCAGAAGATTCGACACGTATGCTATAATCAGCCCGGCCTTGTCGGAGCCCGCCAGCAGGGCGAGGGTCATCTTGCCGCTCTCTGCGTCTCCGGCTTTCTCGATGAAGCTGTGCGTGTACAGGATATTGAGGACGAGCAGCCCCACAGGTATGGAAATCCATACGATGTCCGCAGACATCTCCCCGGCGCAGGCATAGAACACCCCCGTCATGAGCAGAGGGCCGAAAATCAATCCGATGATGATCTCCCCGAGCCCGTGGAAAGCGAGTTTCAGCGGGGGAGCGGAATAGAATGCCCCCAGGAACGCGGTGAGGGCGACGATGGCCGCAATCCACCAGCTCCCCTGAGGGCCGCAAAAACCGTTTTGTCCGGTGCGGACCGCAAATATTGCGATTCCGAAGGCGCAGGCGGCCGCGCTGAAAGAGGCGATTGCCGCACCCAGGCTCCTGAGCGATTCGCTTCCGTCCGTCAGATAGGGGTATTTGACCGTCATGGCCCGGAACCCTTTGCGTATCACTCTCTGCCTGTCTCCCATCATGTCCGATTTGTAGTCGAACCAGTCATCGGCGAGATTCATCGCCAGATGTGCGCAGGCTACGCCCAGTACGGCGCAGACGGCAAGGGGGAGACTGAAGCCGCCGTGCCCTGCGGCCATCAGTGCGGCCAGGACGGCCGGCATCATGCTCTGCATCAGGGACAGCGAGCGAGCGTTTTTGAACCATTGACGTACAGTACCCATAATGGGCGCAAATATACACAATTTTCACGACCGCAGCTCTTCCGCCGCGCCCCCCCCGGGGGGGGGGATAGCCGATGCGGCCGATTGGTGGTCAGCCCGTCGGATCTTCCGCCGCGCGGCTACTCCGCCTTGATGTTGAGTTTCACCGTGGAGTACGGTGCGCTGACGGAGAGGGTCGCCACGCCCTTTTCTCCGCGCAGGGAGCGGACTACGGCGAGCGCCTTGCCCGAGAAGAGGGCCTTGCGCGAACCTTTCAGGGAGAGGGTGTCGGCGGCGTTGCCGTTGTCCACGCCGAAGAGCTCTCCCGCTCCGCTGACGCTGAAGTTCAGCATGTCGTCCGCCACCGGCACTTCCCGTCCGTTCGCATCGACGGCCTCCACCGTCACGAACGACAGATCGTAGCCGTCGGCCGAGATGACTTCCCTGTCGGCGGTGAGCCTGAGCGCTACCGGAGTCCCGGCGCTGTGGCGGATGTCCCGTGCCACCTCTCTGCCGTCCTTATATGATATGGCTTCTATCTTGCCGGCCTCGAAAGGCACCTGCGGCCACTCCGCGTGCAGGATGTCCCCTGTCTTGGAGCGGCGGCCCATGGACTTTCCGTTGACCAGGAGCTCCACCTCGTCGGCGTTGTTGTAGTAGGCCCAGATGTCGATCTTGTCCCCTTCCGCCCAGTTCCAGTGCGGGAAGAGGTGCAGGGTCGTCTCGTCCGTCCACTCTGACTTGTAGAACCAGTAGCTGTCCTTTGGGAAGCCGGCGAGGTCGAACACTCCGAAGTAGGAACTCCTTGACGGCCATCCGAAAGGAGTAGGCTCTCCGAGATAGTCGAAACCTGTCCACAGGAAGGTTCCGGCGACATAGTCCCGGTCGCGCACCGCAATCCAGGCTTCGGAGGCCGTGTTGGCCCAAGGCGCGCTGCACGCGTCGTATGCCGTGCACTGGTGGTCTTCCAACTGTCCAGGAACCCAGTCGTTGCTGCTCCGTTTGTCGGAGAGCCTCTGGATACGTGACGACGGCTGGTAATAGATGCCCCGGCTGTTGAGCGCGGAGGCCGTTTCAGCGCCGATGATAGGCTTGTCCGGGAACCATACCCGGCAGGAATCGTAGAGCTGAGGGTGGTAGTTGAATCCGTAAACGTCCAGGGCTCCGCTGCGCAGGAGGTTGTTGCCCGGCCATACTCCGTTGCAGCCGGCGGTGATGGCGCGGGTGGTGTCCAGCTCGCGCACCAGGCTGGCCAGATGCCTTGTCAGCAGGATGTTGGGATTGTTCTCGCCAGAGTCGCTCTGTCCGAGGGAATGTATGAAATTCAGCAGGGTGTTGGCCTCTTCCGCGCTGAGGTTCTCCGCAAAGTCGCTCTTGGAATCGCTCTGTTCGAGGATTTCGTTGCCGATGCTCCACATCACGATGCTCGGGTGGTTGCGGTCGCGCCTGATGAAATCCTGAATGTCGGCCTGGTGCCACTCGTCGAAGAAGCGGGCGTAGTCGTAGCGTGTCTTGCGTTTGCGCCACATGTCCATCGCCTCGTCCATCACCAGGAATCCCATCTCGTCGCACAGGTCCAGAAGTTCCGGGGCCGGAGGATTGTGGGAGGTGCGTATTGCGTTGACTCCCATGCTCTTGAGTTTTTCCAGCTGACGCTCCAGCGCCCTGCGGTGCACGGCCGTTCCGATGCATCCCATATCGTGGTGCATGCACACTCCCAGCATTTTTACGTTCTCTCCGTTGAGGAAGAAGCCCTTGTCCTTGTCCCAGCGGATGTCGCGCACCCCGAAGCGGGTGTAGGTTCTGTCCTTGAGGCTGCCGCCGGAATACACGTCCGTCCTCAATGTATAGAGGTACGGATCGTCCGGACTCCAGAGCCTCGCATCTTCAATCTCCAGCGTGCCGCTGGCGACGCCTCCCCGGCATGTCGCTTCGGCCGAGCTGAGCCTGCGTCCCCCTCTGTCCAGAATCCTGTATTTTACCGTGACGCCCGAAGTCTCCGGGCTTTCTATCTCGGTACGCACGCTCACGCTGCTTTTCTTCCCGACGAGCGGGGTCGTGACGAAAGTGCCGTTGTAGGCCACATGATCGGCGGAGGTGCGCACCAGCCTGACGTTGCGGTAAATTCCGCAGCCGGCGTACCATCTGGAGTTCGGCTGGTCGGCGTTGTCGCAGCGCACCGCGATGAGGTTCTCTCCTTCCTTAAGGCAGGGGGTGAGATCATAGCTGAACGAGCTGTAGCCGTAAGGGCGGGTGCCGAGCTCGTGCCCGTTGAGATAGACAGTGCTGTTCATGAAAACCCCGTCGAACTCGATCGAATACTTTTCGCCGGAGGAAAGTTCCGGGATGACGAAAGTCTTGCGGTACCAGCCTATGCCCCCGGGGAGCGCTCCGCCGCTTGGCGTGGAGGGGTTGTCCTTGGAAAATTCCCCTTCGACAGCCCAGTCGTGGGGGAGGTGCAGCTCGCGCCAGGACGCGTCGTCGTATTCCGCCCCGGATCTCTCGGGGCCGTCCCCGAGTGCGAATTTCCAGTCGAAGTTGAAGTCTGACACAATCCGTGGCGACTCTTCCGCAGCGCCGCAGCCGGCCAGCAGGAGGGACAGCATCGCTGCAAGGGTAAGCGTTATGTGATGATTCATTGGTTATTGATTTTGTTGAAAGGACAAATATAATTATATTTGCGAGATTTAATAATTTTCAGAAGAATGTCATTTGCTTCAGTAATAGGGAAGTTGTTCGGCTCCAAGGCCGACCGCGATTATAAGGCCGTGAAGCCCGTGCTGCAGAAGATCCTCGAGGTCTATCCGCAGATCGACGCCCTGTCCAACGATGAACTGCGCGCCCGTTCGGCGGCGCTGCGTCAGAAGCTCTCCGAGGTGGAGAGCCCGTTCGAAAACCGCATAGCCGAGATAAGGGAGGAGCTCAACAGGGACATACCCGTCTCCGAGAAGGAGAAGCTCGCCGATGAGTCGGACAAGCTGGTCAAGGAAGAGGACGAAGCCATCGAGAAGTGCCTCGACGAGATGCTTCCCGAGGCTTTCGCGATCATGAAGTCCACGGCCCGCCGCTTCAAGGAGAACGAATCCGTGGTCGTGACGGCCACCAAGTTCGACCAGGATCTCTCAGTGGGGCACGACTTCGTCACGATAGAGGGCGACAAGGCCGTCTGGCACAACCACTGGCTGGCCGGAGGCAACGAAATCACCTGGGACATGGTGCATTACGACGTCCAGCTCATCGGAGGCATAGCCCTCCATCAGGGCAAGATCGCCGAGATGGCGACGGGTGAGGGAAAGACCCTCGTCGCGACCCTTCCGGTGTTCCTCAACGCTCTCGCGGGCAAGGGTGTCCACATGGTCACCGTCAACGACTACCTTTCCAAGCGTGACTCCGAGTGGATGGGGCCTCTGTACATGTTCCACGGCCTGTCCGTGGACTGCATCGACAAGCATCAGCCCAACTCCGACGCCCGCCGCAAGGCCTACAACTGCGACATCACCTTCGGAACCAACAACGAATTCGGTTTCGACTACCTGCGTGACAACATGGCGGTGGTCCAGGAGGATCTGGTGCAGCGCAAGCATCATTACGCCATCGTCGATGAGGTGGACTCGGTGCTCATCGACGACGCGCGCACGCCGCTCATCATATCCGGGCCTATCCAGCACAACGAGGCCGACGAAGCCCAGTTCATGGAGTTCAAGCCGTTCGTCGAGAAGCTCTACCAGGCGCAGCGCAGCCTTGTGAACCAGGTGCTCAACGACGCCCGCAAGAAGATAGCCGAGGGTGACGAGAATGAAGGGGGGAAGCTCCTTCTCCGTGCGCACAAGGGACTCCCGAAGTACTCTCCTCTCATCAAGTTCCTCTCCGAGCCGGGCATGAAGGTGCTCCTCCAGAAAGCCGAGAACTACTATATGCAGGACAACGAGAGGGAGATGCCGGTGGTGACGGACCCTCTGTATTTCGTCATCAACGAGCAGCTTCACTCCGTGGACATGACCGACAAGGGGCATGAGGTGCTTGCCGGGGCCGTTGGCAACGATGACTTTTTCGTGCTTCCGGACGTGGGTTCGCAGACCGCCGAGATAGAGCACTCCGGACTCTCGCCTCTGGAAAAGCAGCAGAAGAAGGACGCGCTGATGTCCGAGTTCTCGCTCAAGAGCGAGAGGGTGCATACGGTGATCCAGCTCCTGAAGGCATATACGATGTTCGAAAAGGACGTGGACTACGTCATAATGGACGGTCAGATCAAGATCGTCGATGAGTCCACGGGCCGTATCATGGAGGGACGCCGCTGGAGCGACGGACTGCATCAGGCGGTCGAGGCCAAGGAGAGCGTCAAGGTCGAGGGCGCGACCCAGACTTTCGCCACGATCACCCTTCAGAATTATTTCCGAATGTATCACAAGCTCGCCGGCATGACCGGTACGGCCGAGACCGAGGCGGGCGAGTTCTGGAGCATATACAAGCTGGACGTGATGGTCATCCCGACCAACCGTCCCGTCATTCGCGACGACCAGAACGACCTGATATACAAGACCAAGAAGGCCAAGTACAACGCCGTGATAGAGCGTATCGTGAAGCTCACGGGGGAGGGCCGTCCGGTGCTCGTCGGCACCACGGACGTGGAGACTTCCGAACTTCTGAGCCGCATGCTCCGGATGAGGGGGATACGCCACAACGTGCTCAACGCCAAGGAGCACGCCCGTGAGGCCGAGATCGTGGCGCAGGCCGGACAGAGCTCCACCGTGACCATCGCCACCAACATGGCGGGACGAGGCACCGACATCAAGCTCTCGCCGGAGGTCAAGGCCGCGGGGGGACTTGCCATCATCGGAACGGAGCGTCACGACTCCCGCCGCGTGGACCGTCAGCTCAGAGGCCGTGCCGGCCGTCAGGGAGATCCGGGTTCATCCACCTTCTATCTCTCTCTGGAAGACAAGCTCATGCGCCTTTTCGGCTCCGAGAGAATCGCCGGGATGGTGGACAGGCTCGGAATGGCCGATGACGAGGCCCTTGAGAACAATATGCTCTCCAAAGCCGTGGAGAACGCCCAGCGCAAGGTCGAGGAGAACAACTTCGGCATCCGCAAGCGTCTTCTGGAATACGACGACGTGATGAACTACCAGAGGGAGGCCATCTATTCCCGCCGCCGCAACGCCATCAGCGGGGACAAAATCGAGATAGACCTCCGCAACATGATGCTCGACGCCTCTTCTCTCTTCGTGGAGAAGAACCGCCAGCTGCCGTTCGCGGACTTCGAGGTGGCCCTCATGGCGATGTTCTCCATCGACACGGGATTTGACGCCGCTTTCTACGAGAAGGCCAAGCGCGAGGAGCTGGAAGACAGGCTCACCGAACACATGATGGAGGTTTACAGGAGGCGCATGGACGCTCTCGTCGAGAAGCTCAACCCGATTGTCAGGGAGGTCTTCGAGAAGCAGGGCAAGCTCTATCAGAACATAGCCATCCCGGTTTCTGACGGCATCAAGCAGATCGGGCTCAGCGTGAATCTCGAAAAAGCCTACAATTCCGACGGCCGCGAGATTGCCAAGACCCTCAGCAAGAACATTATACTCTATCAGATAGACGAGCATTGGAAGGAGCACCTCCGTGAGATGGACGACCTCAAGCAGAGCGTGCAGAACGCCTCCTACGAGCAGAAGGACCCGGTTGTCGTGTATAAGCTCGAGAGCTACAACCTCTTCGCCTCCATGCTCGAGACTCTCAACAAGGACGTGCTTTCATTCCTGTTCAAGGCTTTCGTGCCTCTCCGTGATTCTTCCGAGCAGCCGCAGCGCCCTCAGCGTCCGGCCCAGCCGCGCACTGACATGAGCAAGATGCAGGCCTCCCGGAGCGATCTCGCTGCGGGCGCGGAACAGAAGGCCCATACTCCGGTAAAGGCTGACAAAACCATAGGCCGCAATGATCCTTGTCCTTGCGGGAGCGGCAAAAAATATAAGAACTGCCATGGCAAGGGGCTTGTTTAAACTCAAAAACACTGACAATATGCAGAAATCTTCAGATAACGCGTTCAATGTCAATGATGTGACCCGCATTTCAAAGGGGGCGTCCATCATCGGAGACATCGTTTCTTCATCGGATATCCGGGTTGACGGCGAGGTATCGGGTACAATCTTCTCCGAAAGCAAGATAGTCTTGGGCGAGACTGCCGTAATCAATGGCAATATCCTTTGCTCCAACCTCGATTTGTGGGGGAAGCTTGAAGGCGAGGTCTATGTCAAGGACACCCTTTCAATCAAGAGCATGGCGACAGTTTCCGGAAGCATTCACGTAAACAAGCTGCAGGTCGAGCTGGGCGCCCGCTTCAACGGCACCTGCGGCATGATAAGCGAACAGGAGTTCGAGAAGTCGGTAGCCGACAAGGTGCGCAAGCATCCGCTCAAGACGGAAAAAGCCGCAGCGCCGAAGGGCACCGCAGCTTCGAAGTCTGAATAGAAACGCTTTTTCAGAGAATATTCATCGACTGTTCGCGGATTTTTTCAAGCTCGTCTTTCATCTGAACGACGAGCTTTTGTATTCCCGCGTGGTTGGCCTTTGAGCCTGTCGTGTTGATCTCCCTGCCCATCTCCTGGATGATGAAGCCCAGCTTCTTGCCCGGGTAGGGCTCCGAGTTTATGGTGTCCGAGAAGTACTTGCAGTGCTGGCGCAGGCGCACCTTCTCCTCGTTGATGTCCAGCTTCTCGAGGTAGAACAGCATCTCCTGCTCGAACCTTTCCTTGTCGAGCTTCACTTTCATCTCGTCGGCGGCCTTGAATATGCGGCTGCGCACCGCTTCGAGTCTCTCCGTTTCGTGAGTTTCCACCTCGTCGTAGAGTTTCAGAATTTTCTCCACCCTCGAAGTGACGTCCCGGTAGAGGGCCTCCCCCTCGCGGCTGCGGTAGTCGTCCACCATGTCAAGGCACTCATCGAGCGCGGAGCTTACCTCCGGCCAGTTGTCGTCGTTGATTATCTCCGCCTTCTTGCTCTCCACGAGGTTGGGGAGTCCGAGCACCGCGTTGAGAAGGATGGCGGAATTGGACGGGCTGTACTGCACTCCTATCTCTTTGGCGAGAATGGAGGCCTGGGTCAGATAGGCGCGGGCGGTGTCCAGATCTATCTGCCGCGAACTCTCCGCCGCGTCGGCTTCGTAGGTCAGGAAAACGTCTATCGTGCCCCTGATGAGGCGCGCGGCGATCCTCGCCCGCACTTCCAGCTCCTTGTCCTTGGGCAGCATCTGGGTCTTGAGCCCGATGTCGGACGTCTTGCCGTTGAGGGTTCTTATTTCGAGCGTCAGTTTCCCGGACGGAAGCTTGACTTCGGACTTGCCGTATCCTGTCATTGACCTTATCATATGGCGTAGGGATTCAAAGTTAATGAAATTCCGGACGGGAATCCTACTCCGGCTTGTACGAGTCCTTCAGAGTGACCGTCCTGTTGAACACCGGATGCTCCGCAGTGGAGTCCTTGTCCTTGACGTAGTATCCGCTGCGCTCGAACTGTACGGCGATGCCGGACGCGTCATCGAGCAGCGCCGGCTCGGCAAGGCCGGAGCCCGTCACGAGAGAATCCGGGTTGAGGAAGTCCTTGTAGTCCTTGTCCTCGGGCACCTGGCTCATGTCGGCAAGGGTGAAGAGGCGGTCGTAGTTTCTCAGCTCCAGGCTCTTCGCATAATCGCAGGACACCCAGTGTATCGTGCCCTTGACGCTGCGCCACTCGCCGCCGCCCGGTCTGGTGCTCGGGTCATAGCTGCATTCGAGGGCGGTGATTCTGCCGTCCGGATCCTTTATGACCTTGTCGCACTTGATGATGTAGGTGTATTTGAGGCGGACTTCTCCTCCCGGCTTGAGGCGGAAGAACTTATGAGGCGCGTCTTCCATGAAGTCGGCCCTGTCTATCCACAGCTCGCCCGTGAACGGCACCTTGCGGGAGGCCCCCTCCGGCTTAGCCGGGTTGAGCGGGCAGTCGAACCACTCGACCTTCCCCGCCGGCCAGTTGCTTATCGTGACTTTCAGAGGGTCCTGCACCACCATGTAGCGGTTCGAGCGGGCGTTCAGGTCCTGACGTACGCACCACTCCAGAAGCTGGATGTCCATCAGCTGGTCGCGCTTGGACACGCCTATCTTTTCGCAGAACATCTTGAGGGCGTCCGCAGTGTATCCCCTGCGGCGTACTCCGCAGAGCGTCGGCATGCGCGGGTCGTCCCAGCCGGAGACGAATCCTTTCTGCACGAGTTCCAGGAGCTTGCGCTTCGACATCAGGGTGTAGGTGAGGTTGAGGCGGGCGAACTCATACTGGTGTGACGGGTAGATGCCCAGGGTGTTGATGAACCAGTCGTAGAGCGGCCGGTGCACGTCGAACTCCAGCGTGCAGATGGAGTGGGTGATGCCCTCGATGGAGTCGCACTGCCCGTGGGTGTAGTCGTACATCGGGTAGATGCACCACTTGTCTCCGGTGCGGTGATGGCTCGCGTGCTTGATGCGGTACATCAGAGGGTCGCGCATCATCATGTTCGGATGCGCCATGTCTATCTTTGCGCGGAGCACCTTCTCGCCGTCGGCGTATTTGCCGTCCTTCATCTCGCGGAAGAGCCTGAGATTCTCCTCCACGGAACGGTTGCGCCACGGGCTCTCCTTGCCCGGAGTGTCCACGGTGCCGCGTCCTTTGGAAATCTCTTCCTGACTCTGGTCATCGACATAGGCGAGGCCCCTCTTTATCATCTCCTCGGCCCATTCGTAGAGCTGGTCGAAGTAGTCGGAAGCGTAACATTCTTTCTCCCACCGGAAGCCGAGCCACTTGATGTCCTCCTTGATGGAGTCCACGTATTCCACATCCTCCTTGACCGGATTGGTGTCGTCGTAGCGCAGATTGGTCTTCCCGCCATATTTCTGGGCCAGTCCGAAGTTGATGCACAGGGACTTGGCGTGTCCCAGATGCAGATATCCGTTCGGCTCCGGAGGGAAACGGGTGAGGATGCTCTTCACCTTTCCGGACTTGAGGTCGTCTTCGATAATCTCTTCAAGAAAATTCAGCTTCTTCTCTTCTTCCATAAGTACAGATTTTTTCAGCCTGCAAATTTATCAAAAAATGTCATCTGCGTGCAAGGTTGCGGAGAAAAATGCATTTAATAGGTAAATTTGTATTATGATGAAAAAGAACAGAATTTTTATCGTGTCAGCCTTGCTGGCAAGTGTGGTTTCACTCTCTTCCTGTGATATAGACGACAGGACCCCGATGGATTACGTGTTCGCCAACGCCGTTGTGACGGTGAAGCCGAGCGGGGAGTCGTTCTACCTTCAGCTGGACGACAGCACCGTCGTTCGCCCGAGCAATCTTGTAAAATCGCCTTTCGGGGACAAGGAGGTGCGTGCGTTCACCAACTATCGCATCGAATCCATGAAAAAGGGGGAGCAGATCGGGCATGTCAACTGGATACGCGAGATGCTCACAAAGAAAACCGTTGTAAGTCAAGGTCTTGACAAGGACAAGGAGGAGTACGGCAACGATGCCGTGGAGATCGTGAACGCATTCCCGACGGTGTGCGAAGACGGCTACCTGACATTGAGGTTCAGGACAATGTGGGGCAGGGCCGGCAACGTGACGCATACCGTAAACCTCGTGAGGGGAGTTGACGAGTCCGACCCGTATCTTGTGGAATTCCGCCACAATGACGGCGGGGACCGGAAGGAAGTGGAATCTGACGGCTACGTGTCGTTCAGACTCGACGGCCTGCCTGACACGGAAGGCAAGACGGTGACGCTCAAGGTCAGATACACGGCTCCGTCCGGAGACAGCAAGATTATCTCTTTCGACTACAGGACGAGGGTTGACGGAGAGTGATGGGCGCCGTCCGTAAGCTATGAGGCTGTTTATCGGCAAAGACTCGGAGCGGCAGCTCGTGAATGATGTCCGGAGAGGTGATGATACGGCCATAAAAAAGCTGTATGACACCTCTTCCGGCTATCTTTTCGCGCTGTGCACCCGCTATGTCCCGGACAGGGATGCCGCCGAAGACATCCTGCAGGAGTGTTTTCTGAAAATCATCTCCTCAATGGACTCTTTCACTTGGAAGGGGTCGGGTTCCCTCCGGGCGTGGATGAGCCGGATAATGGTCAACGAGGCTCTGCAATACCTGAAGAAGCGGAAGAAGCTGAACTTCGTGGAATATGGAGACACCCTGCCGGAGACGATTGACAGCGGGCAGGAAGAGCCTCAGGTCGATAAAATACCTCCGTCCGAAATTCAGAGAATGATAGGGGAACTTCCCGACGGATACAGGACGGTGTTCAATCTTTTTGTGCTTGAGCAAAAGTCGCACAGGGAAATCGCCGGGATGCTGGGGATAAGCGAAAGCACGTCCGCATCGCAGTTCCACAGGGCCAGGAAGCTGCTTGCACAGAAGATAAGAGACTACTGCGAAAAGAGTTTTTGAATATGAATCAGGACTGGACAGATAAATTGCGGGAAAGGATGGCTGAATATAGTGAGCAGCCGTCCGACAGGGTGTGGGAGGGCATAAGAGGAAAGGCCGGCCTTCCGGACAGACGTTCCATTCCCGTCTGGCTGTGGGGAAGCTGCGTTGCGGCCGTTCTTGCTGCCGGCATATTTCTTTTCTTCAGACAGGACAATGGCGGGGCCGTCGATTTGACCGCTGACAATGTGGAGACTGTTTCTGTGGAGAAACCCCGTGATGCCAGGGTGTTGGCATCTGATGCCGGACAGGCGGCCGGCGGTGACTCAGTCGCGGAGCCCCCGGCGGAGGCGAACTCTCCGGCAAAGAGCCCCGGAACGGTGTCGCCCGGCGTAGCGGAATTGTCGGCGGAGGTAGGCGGTGAAGTCATTGACACTGCCGATGTTGATATTCCGACTGATGCCGGACAGCCGGCGGGAGACACGGATGTCGCGACATCGCTCACGGTAGCGGAAGCAGAAAGCGAGCAGGCCGATGCGTGGGAAAAGTATCTTGCCGAAAATGCGGAGGGGAGGGGAAGGAGGCGCGGCCATTTGAGCGCAAGCATACGCAGCGGCAGTTTTGCGGCTGCGACCGGCAGGGAAACAATCCGCATGAACGGGATGTTCGGCGCAAATCCCCTCGATGCAGGAGTGACCAATGCGGGGTGGATTGATCCGGAGATGCCTGAAGCCGGGGTGTTCATGCTCACCGACGCTGCGGAGCTGGAATATTTTCATAAAATGCCGGTAAGTATCGGGATGTCAGTCAGGTACAAATTCGGAAAGCGCCTGGGGGCGGAGAGCGGGCTGAACTTTTCGATTCTCTCCTCCGACATCGAGGGCGGCGGGAGCAAAGGGGAACAGACTCTGAAATACGTCGGCATCCCTCTGAGGCTCTCGTTCGACCTGTGCAGTTCACGGAATTTCAATCTCTATGCGAGTGCCGGCGGAATGCTTGAAAAAGCCGTGGGAGGGAAAATCACCATGAACTATTATCGCAACGCTCAGTTCATCCGTACATCCGGGCACTCCGTCAAGCCTAAGGAATTGGAATGGTCGGTCAATGCCTCCATCGGGGCGAGCTACGATATTCTGCCGCAGCTCGGAGTTTTCGTGGAGCCGGGGGTCAGCTACCATTTCAAGAGCAACGCCCCCGTCAGGTCCATCTACATCGACCGGCCGACTAACTTCTCCCTGGGATTCGGCCTCCTCTGGACCTTCGCCCGTTAGTGAAACTCAATCACACGACTATGCCGAGGCCCTTTTTGTCAAATTTCCGGCAGCTTATAACAAAAGGGTATGTTCAGCGCTCGGAAAAAACGGAACCTGTGTGAAAACTTCATAAACATTGCTGAAAATAACGTAATGCGCCGCTCGCCGCATATGCCTACCTTCGCACAAAAAACCATGATAAGGAAGAATTTCAAGGCGACGGGGATGGGATGTGCGGGATGCGCAGCCCGTATCGGCAAGCTGTTGAATGAGCAGCGAGGCGTCAAGGAGGCATCCGTAAGCTTCGTGTCCGGGAGGGCGACAGTAGAATTTGATGAAAGGCAGTGCAGCGTGGGCGATCTGGTGAAGGCTGTCGGCGATTCGGGATACGGCCTTGTCCCGGAAGAGGATGATGACAAAGACGATGCGGAAGAACGGGAGCGAAGAGAGCATAAGATATTGATTTTTAAGCTGTCGTCCGCAGCTGTATTGTCTTTGTCCCTGATGCTTGTCGGGATGGTGTTCGGGAAACGGGCGGGTGTCGTGATGTGGCTCCTCGCCACGCCTGTGGTGTTCTGCTGTGGCGGACAATTTTTCTCCAATGCGTGGAAACAGCTCAGACATGGAATGTGCAGCATGGACAGCCTTGTGGCGCTCAGCTGCGGAATATCCTATTTTTTCAGCCTCTTCAACCTGGCTTTCCCCTCATTCTGGGCATCCAGGGGCCTTGAGTCGCAGTTTTATTTTGAGACTTCGGCGATGGTGATTACTTTTGTCCTCGCCGGGAAACTTCTTGAAAGCAGGGCGAAAAGGCAGACTGTCTCCGCAATCAGAAAGCTCATGGCGTTGAGACCGGGAACCGTGACATTGGTGGACGGGGGAGAAGAAAGGACGGTGGAGGTGGAAAGCCTCGGGGCCGGAGACGTGATTCTTGCCCGTCCCGGTGAACGCATCGCCGTGGACGGTGTCATCGTGGACGGAAGCTCATATGTGGACGAGAGCATGCTGACAGGTGAACCTGTCGCCGTGTTCAAAGATGCCGGAGACAAGGTCTTCGCCGGCACGATAAATCAGAACGGGTGCATCCGCTACGAAGCCGAGAATGTCGGAGAGAAGACCGTCCTGTCGCAGATAATCAGGATGACGCGGCAGGCACAGGACAGCAAGGCTCCGATACAGAAGAGCGTGGACAGGATTGCGAGCATATTCGTGCCGGTCATAATTCTCATAGCCATGATAAGTTTCCTTGCATGGACTGTTCTGGACCCGCTTGACGGATTCTCTCATGGGCTCCTCTGCGCCATGACGGTGCTTGTCATCGCCTGCCCGTGCGCCCTCGGACTCGCTACGCCCACGGCCATAACTGTCGGCATCGGGCTCGGGGCGGAAAACGGGATACTGGTAAAGGACGCGGAATGTCTCGAGCGGGCGGCGGCGGTCAAGGCTGTCGTGATGGACAAGACCGGAACACTTACGGAGGCTTGTCCCGAGGTGAGCGGGGCATATTTCCCCAATCCCGAAAGCAAGGGGCGGATTCTTGCGGAGCTGTCCTGCCTGGAAGCGATGTCTGAGCATCCGCTTGCAGGTGCTGTCGAAAGGTATGCCAGGCTGCAATGTCGAGCGGACATTTTGCTTAAAATCAATGATTTCCGTAATTCTGCCGGCCTTGGTGTATCCGGCCTTGTGACCATGCCAGACGGCAGTGAGGTCGGAATCAGTGCGGGTTCCGCCCGGTTCATGTCAATGACGGGAGTGGAAGTCTCTCCGGCATTGTCCGAGAAAGCCTCGGCCTTGAGAGGGACTCTCATCTGGTTCGCTGAAGGCGGGAAGGTTTCCGCGATACTCTCCGTGTCCGACAAGCTGAGAAAGACGGCAAAGGAGGGAGTCGAACTTCTGAAGAACATGGGGATTGACACTTATGTCCTGACCGGCGACGGAAGAGAGTCCGCCGCTATCGTCGCCTCCGAGCTGGGAGTAAGCGGATTCCGCGCAGAGGCTTTGCCGTCGGACAAACTGGAGTTCATCCGCGGACTCCAATCGCGCGGTGTCAGGACGGCGATGGTGGGGGACGGAATCAATGACAGCGCAGCTCTGGCACAGGCTGACATAGGAATCGCAATCGGGAATGGCAGCGATATCGCCATCGATTCTGCCGGGGTGACGCTGGCGGGGGATGACTTGAGAAAAGTGTCCGGAGCGATACGACTGTCCCGTCTGACGGTAAGAACCTTGCGGGAGAATCTCTTCTGGGCGTTCATCTATAATGTGATTGGCATTCCGATTGCAGCAGGGGTTCTGTATCCCGTCTGCGGATTTCTGCTCAATCCTGTTGTGGCGAGCGCCGCCATGACATTGAGCAGCATAAGCGTGATGGTCAACAGTCTCAGCTTGAAATTCAAGAAATTATGATCTTGTATATCAAACACATGGTGTGCGACCGTTGTATAATGGCGGTGCGTGACCGATTGGAGAGTGCGGGGCTTGGCCCCGTTTCCGTGAGGCTTGGGGAGGCCGAGTTCGACAGGGAGCTTTCGGATGACGAGCTGAAAAGGGCGAAGTCGGTTCTGGAACCTCTTGGATTCGGCTTCATCGATGACAGGAAGAAGCTGCTGGCCGAGCAGATAAAGCAGGCCATAATAGGGCTCGTCCATCAGGACAGCCTGGCAGATGCCGTCGGCGGAGATTATCGGAAAATGAACTTGTCGGACTATCTGTCGGAGAAACTGCACTGCGACTACAAGTATCTGAGCGGAATCTTCTCCGACATTGAGAATGTCACGATAGAGCAGTATCATATCGCCCAGAAGGTTGAGAGGGTGAAGGAGCTTTTAGTCTATGGGGAATTGTCCCTGACCGAAATAGCCTGCCTGATGAACTACTCGAGCGTGGCGTATCTGAGCTCCCAGTTCCGCCGCATCACCGGATTCTCGCCCTCCGAATTCCGCAGAATCAAGGGCGAGCGCAGAATCCCGATAGACAAAATCTGACTCTGTCCTTTTTCTCGCACGGCCTTTTTTGTTGATTTGCCGCATCAGATGGGAATCATGCTGCGGACGGAAAGCTACAATCAAGAAAACCGTGCTCGGGTTACATATAATTCTCCTGGTAGTAGTCGTGGCGGAGCCAGTATTCAAAGATGGGGTCCTGAAAGGAGATTTTCCCGGCACTGTTGTCGAGGATGTCCTTTTTAATCAGTGTTTTAAGTGATCTGGAGGCTGCAGTGGCACTGCTGATGTGATATTTGTGCATTGTCTCGGTGCCGGTTATGGACTTCTCCCCGGCAATCAGTGCGTGGAGGTAACAGGTCTGCTGGAACGTAAGGGCCTCCATAAGATTGGAAAACATCAGACTGAGCTGCCCCACAAGAGACAGGTGCGCCTTGACGACAGTTTCAACTTCGCATTGTCCCGACGTGCGGAGCCACGAAAGTTGGGATAGCTGCTGCACATAGTACGGATGATTGTCGGCAAGGGCGACTATTCCCCGGCAGATCAAGAATTTCATCCGGATGGCTCTTCATCTCCTCCCAATCGAAGTCGATGGAAATCTCGTTTCCCGGCCCGGCTCCGACAGAAATCTTCGGGACAAGACGCGAAAAGAATTTTTTTGCGTCTTCAACGGCCTCCTCCCATCGGCTCGCCGTTGTCCGGATGAGTTTACGCGCCAGAGACGTATAGAACTGCTCCTCCGTCTTGACATTGAAAAGGTCTATCGTACAGACCTTTATGTTTTTATCTGTCCGCATCGCAATGTCCGAGGCCCTGTGGACAAGGGAACTTTTTCCCCAACGCCTCGGTGAGATGATGACGGTGTTGATGAGGGATACAAAGTTGCCAACAAGGTGTTCAGTTTCCTTTTCCCTGTCAGTAAAGTTCTCATCAACTGCAATTTTCCCAAATATGAACGGTGTTTCCATAAGCTCGCATCTTCTTATGCGCAAATGTAATTACAAAAAATGTAATTACAAAAAGCGGTTTTGACAGGCTGCCCCGGGGAATATGACAGAACAGGAATTCGGACATATCGCACGGGAGAACAGGGCCCGGCAGAAATCGCTGAGATGACTGTTTACAAGCCGGGAAGCAAAGAGGCGAAGAACCTTTCGGGAGAGGACAACGTCACCGTCATCAAAGTTGACCTGAGGAAGTAATCCGGTAATTGTCGGAAGGAGGCTCTATCATGAGCTTCCTTCTTTTGTGTCGCCATAAAGGCTATCCCTTGATGCTTATGTTGAAGCCCTCGTCAAGGAGAGGCTTTACCAGCTCGCGCATCCGGGACTCGCTGAATTTCTCAAGCCCCTGCTGCGGAGTCGGCCGGGCGATGGTATAGACCATTATTTCCCGTGGGCGCAGCTCTCTCGCGACAGCCATCCAACCGTCGAGCACTTCCGGGCTCGAGGAGTCGAAGTCGCTGCTCCTAAGGAACATCGTCTGCAATACGAAATCGCCCCCGAAGCGCTTGAGGTCTTCCGCCACTTTGGCAGGATCGTAGCCGGGGAAGGGCCTGTTGATGCGGGCGGCGAGTTCCGCTGTCGGCGCGTCGATCTTCATTATCGGGTTGTCCACCTTGCGAAGGGCCTCGAACACCTCCGGGACATGGACTCTGGTGGCGTTGGAGAGCACCGATACGGCGGCCCCGGGGTAGTAGCGGTCGCGCAGGGCGAGGGTGTCGTCGATTATCCGGGGGAACTCCGGGTTGAGGGTGGGTTCCCCGTCTCCGGAGAAGGTGATGGAGTCTATCCCCACCCCGTCCCGCAGACACTCCGCGAGCTTCGCCTCAAGAGCCTGCCTGACATCGGCTGCGGAAGGCAGTTTTTTGTCATCCAGGCCGTCGCGGTTCCACCCGCATTCGCAGTAGATGCAGTCGAAGTTGCATATCTTGCCGTTCTGCGGCAAGAGGTTGATTCCCAGTGATGAGCCGAGACGCCTGCTGTGTATCGGGCCGAAAACAGTTTCTTCGCGTAACATTCTTCTTAGAATTTTCCGTCTTTGTTGGCTTCCTCTATGCTCTGGTAGAGGTAGGTCGGGTAGTTGCCGCTGAAGCAGGCAAGGCACAGTTCGCTGCGGTGTCCGGCCTCGTAGAGGGCGGCTTCCGAAAGGAAGGCGAGCGAGTCCGCGTCGAGCATCTCCCTCACTTCTTCGATGCTCTTGTGGGCGCAGATGAGCTCATCGTAGGTGGAGATGTCCACTCCGTAGAAGCACGGGCTTTTGATAGGGGGGCTGGCGATGCGGATGTGGACCTGCCGGGCTCCTGATTCGCGCAGCATCTTCACTATTCTCCTGGAGGTGGTGCCCCGGACGAGCGAGTCGTCGATCAGCACGACCCTCTTCCCGCTGACGATGGTCTTGACGGCGGAAACTTTCATCCTGACCCCCTTCTCCCGCAGCTCCTGTGACGGCTGGATGAAGGTGCGCCCAACATATTTGCTCTTGATGAGGCCCATCTCGTAGGGCAGCCCCGAAGCTTCGGCATAACCCATCGCGGCGCTCAGGCTGGAGTCGGGCACGCCCACCACGATGTCCGCGTCGGCGGGAGCCTCGCGGAAGAGGAGCTTCCCGCTCAACTTTCTGAAATTATGCACGTTGCAGCCCTCGATGTCGCTGTCCGGGCGGGAGAAGTAGATGTACTCCATCGCGCACATGTAGTGGTGATAGAAGTCCGAATAGCGGTTGGAACGGAGGCCGTTGTGGTCTATCGTCACGATCTCTCCCGGCTCGATGTCCCTTATGTATTGCGCTCCGATCACGTCGAAAGCGCAGGTTTCGCTGCTGACCGCGTATCCGTCGCCGATTCTGCCCAGAGACAGCGGCCGCAGGCCGTGCTTGTCGCGGCAGACGTAGATGCGCTTTTCCGTCATTATCAGGAAGGCGAAAGCCCCCTCGATCATATTGAGGGCTTCGCGTATCGCGAAAATTCTCGGGCGTTTGCGCTCGCGGGTGTCCTTGCGGATGAGGTGGGCGAGAATCTCGCTGTCCGACGAGGACTGGAAGAGGCTTCCCCGGTCTTCGAGGTAGCGCCGCAGCTGGGCGGAGTTCACGATGTTGCCGTTGTGCGCGAGGGCGAAGTCTCCGGTGTTGTGGTGGAAGAGAAACGGCTGCACGTTCTCGATCCCGCCGCCTCCCGTGGTGGAGTACCTCACGTGTCCTATGGCCATGGAGCCTTGCAGGGAGGCTATCTTGTCACCGTTGAAGACTTCCGTGACCAGCCCTTCCCCCTTGACTCTCCTGAGAGCCCCCTCATCGGTGCGGGACACTATGCCGCAGCCTTCCTGTCCGCGGTGCTGGAGGGCGTGAAGTCCGTAATAAACCAGATTGGCGGCATCGGGGACACCATAGATGCCGAACACTCCGCACTCTTCGTGAAGCTCTCTGTCCTGGTGATTCATAGGGACAAATGTAGCAAGATTTTTTCGGATGCTGAGAAAAAACATCTAACTTCGTGGGATAATGTTTCCAAAAGTTTCAAGATGAAAGCAATCGTTTCCACTGACTTCAATTTTCCGGGCCAGACAGCCAAGTATCAGGGCAAGGTCCGCGACGTGTACAGCATCGGGGAGGACTTCCTCGTGATGGTCGCGACCGACCGCATCTCGGCGTTTGACGTCGTTCTCCCGGAGGGGATTCCCTACAAGGGGCAGGTGCTTAACCAGATGGCCTCCAAGTTCCTGGACGCCACCTCCGACATCATCCCGAACTGGAAGCTCTCCGAGGTCGACCCCATGGTGACCGCCGGCCTGCGCTGCGAGCCGTTCAAGGTCGAGATGGTGATCCGGGGCTACCTTACCGGACACGCCTGGCGCGAGTACAGGGCCGGGAAGCGCAGTCTGTGCGGTGCTCCGATGCCGGACGGGATGGTGGAGAATCAGAAATTCCCGGCTCCTATCATCACGCCGACCACCAAGGCCGCCGAGGGGCACGACGAGGACATCAGCCCGGAGGAGATCATCTCCCGGGGAATAGTCTCCGCAGAGGACTATGCCGAGCTGGAGAAATATGCCCGGGCCCTCTATGAGCGCGGCTGCGAGATGGCCGCCGCCAAGGGGCTCATCCTCGTGGACACCAAATACGAGTTCGGTAGGCGCGACGGCAGGATTATCCTGATGGACGAGATTCACACTCCCGATTCTTCCCGCTATTTCTACGCCGAGGGCTATGAGGAGCGTCTCGCCAAGGGAGAAAGGCAGCGCCAGCTCTCCAAGGAGTTCGTGCGCGAGTGGCTGATGTCCGAGGGCTTCAGCGGTCAGCAGGGGCAGAAGGTTCCGGAGATGACTCCCGCAATCGTGAGCGGCATCACGGCGAGGTACGTCGAGCTGTACGAGCACCTCGTGGGGGAGAAGTTCGTCCCGGCGGAATCCGCTGACGTGCTTTCGCGTATCGAGGCGGGTGTCAATGAGTTCCTCACGAAAAACGCCGCGTTATGATAGAGAGATATTCCCGCAAGCAGATGAGGGACGTCTGGACCGAGGAGAACAAGTTCAACGCTTACCTCAAAGTCGAAATCCTCTCCTGTGAGGCATGGAGCAGGCTCGGGGTCATCCCTGCGGAAGACGTGGAGAAGATTCGTCAGAATGCCCGCTTCAACGTGGACAGAATCAGGGAGATAGAAGAAGTCACCCGGCACGACGTGGTGGCGTTCACCCGGGCCGTGAGCGAGAGTCTGGGCGAAGAGCGCAAGTGGGTGCACTACGGCCTCACCTCCACCGACGTGGTCGATACGGCCAACGGCTACCTTCTCAAGCAGGCGGACGCGATTCTGCTCAAGGACATGGAGGAGTTCCTCGAGGTGCTCCGCAGAAGGGCCGTCGAGTTCAAGTCCACCCCGTGCATAGGCAGGACGCACGGCATACATGCCGACATCACCTCCTACGGGCTGAAGTGGGCCCTCTGGTATGAGGAGATGAAGCGCGACATCGAGCGTTTCAGGCAAGCCTGCCAGGGAGTGGAGGCCGGGAAGATGAGCGGGGCAGTGGGCAATTTCGCCAACATCCCGCCGTTCATTCAGGACTACGTGTGCGAGAAGCTCGGCATCAACTCGGCCAACATCTCCACGCAGGTGCTTCAGAGAGACCGCCACGCCTACTATATGGCCACTCTGGCGGTGATAGCGGGGACTCTCGAGCAGATGGCCACCGAAGTCCGCAATTCGCAGCGTACGGAGGTGAGGGAGTCCGAGGAGGCTTTCCGCAAGGGGCAGAAGGGGTCAAGCGCGATGCCGCACAAGAGGAACCCGATTTCTTCGGAGAATATCTGCGGCTGCGCCCGCGTGATGCGCGGCTATATGGTGACGGCCTGCGAGAATCAGGCTCTCTGGTACGAGAGGGACATCTCGCATTCCTCCACCGAGCGGATCATCCTCCCGGACGCGACTGAGCTGCTCGACTATATGCTCTGCCGCCTCAAGGGCATCCTTGAGAATCTTGTGGTGTATCCCGAGAATATGCTGGAGAACATCTACAAGACCAAGGGGGTCATTTTTGCGCAGCGGGTGATGAACCTGCTCATCTCCAAGGGACTCTCCCGCGAGGAGGCCTACGATACGGTGCAGCCGATAGCGATGAAGGCCTGGACGGAGGGGCTGGATTATCAGACTCTCCTGAAGGGCAGCGAAAAGGTGATGGGGCTTGTCGGCGCCGACGAGCTTGAGTCCTGCTTCACTCTCGACTACTATTTCAAGAACGTGGACTATATCTTCGACCGGGTCGGGATATAGTCCACGTTCGTGCTTCTTAGTTTCTTACTTTCTGAAGATGGTCGCTTCTCGGTCGGGGCCGAGGGAGATGATGCTGATGGGGACGCCGAGGTACTCTTCCATGAACTTGACATAGTCCCTGAAGCGGCCCGGCAGATCCTCTTCCCTGCGGATGCCGCCCAGAGGGGTCTTCCATCCCTTGAATTCGGTATAGACCGGCTCCACGGGGGCGGAGATGTCGAACGGCAGCTGTGTTGTCTCCGCTCCGTCCACCTTGTACGAGGTGCAGACTTTGATGAGCTCGAAGTCATCGAGGCAGTCCGACTTCATCATGATGAGGTCGGTGACCCCGTCGATGATGACCGCATACTTGAGCGCGACAAGATCCAGCCATCCGCACCTGCGCGGCCGTCCTGTCACGGCTCCGAACTCATGGCCCACCGCACGGAGCTTCTCTCCGGTCTCGTCGAAGAGCTCGGTAGGGAACGGTCCGCCGCCCACCCGCGTGCAATATGCCTTGAAGATGCCGAACACCTTCCCGATTTTCTGCGGAGCGATGCCGAGTCCGGAGCAGACTCCGGCACAGGACGTGGTGGAAGAAGTCACGAACGGATATGAACCGTAGTCGACGTCGAGCATCGTGCCCTGCGCGCCTTCGGCGAGGATATCTCCGGACTTGAGCAGGTCGTTCACATAGTACTCGCAGTTGACGGACTTGAACGTCCTTACGAACTCCACCGCTTCGAAGAACTTCTTCTCCTCATCGGCGAGGCTGCCGCTGAAAGGCTTGACGGGGGAGGTCCCGCAGTCGAAGCCGAGCTCCTCCATTTCGTTGAAGTGCCGGGCCTTGAGACGGTCGTACTTCTCCCTGAAATCTTCCGAGAAGATGTCTCCTATCCGGAGTCCGTGGCGGCTTATCTTGTCGGTGTAGCAGGGCCCGATGCCCTTGAGGGTCGAGCCTATCTTGCCCTTGCCGGCGGAGAGTTCGTTGGCGGCGTCCAGAAGCCTGTGCGTCGGGAGGATGAGGTGAGCCTTGCGGGAAATCACGATTCTCTCTCTCAGAGGGACCCCCGCCTGCGAGAGTTCCTCGCATTCGGTGCGGAAGGCTATCGGGTCGAACACCACGCCGTTGCCGATGACGTTGGTCGTCCCCTCCCTGAAAATTCCCGACGGGATGGATCTCAGAACGAAGCTTTTGCCCGAAAAATGGAGAGAGTGGCCGGCATTGGGGCCGCCCTGAAACCGCGCCACAGTGCTGTACCTCTGCGCGAGGACATCCACTATCTTGCCTTTCCCCTCGTCTCCCCACTGGAGCCCGAGCACGACATCTGTCTTGTTCATTTTGTATGGGTTGATCGTTATATGGCCATGAGTATCATCACCTGCGCCACCAGCACTCTCATGAACATCGAGAGCGGATAGACGGTCGCGTAGTTGACGGACACGTGTTTGCTTCCGTAGGCGTTCTGCGCGAACGCGAGAACCGGAGGGTTGGTCGTGCCGCCGGTCAGAAGCCCGCAAATCTGGAAGAAGTTGAGCCTGCACAGAAAGCGGGCGATGAGGGCGATGACAACTACGGGGATGATGGTTATCAGTGCTCCGTAGAGTATCCACCACCAGCCGCCTGCCGTCAGCGAGGAGACGAATGTCTGCCCGGCGCCGAGTCCTACGGCTGCAAGGAAGAATGAGATGCCTATCTCGCGTATCATCATGTTGGCGCTGAGCGTGGTATAGGTCGTCATGTGCACGCGAGGCCCGAACTGGCTGATGACGATGGCCACAATCAGAGGGCCTCCGGCAAGCCCGAGCTTGATAGGCTGGGGGATTCCCGGTATCGCGATGGGGATGCAGCCGAGTATGACGCCGAGGCCTATTCCGAGGAAGATAGGGAAAAGATTCGGCTTGTCCAGAGCCGAAGCCTTGTTGCCGACAAGTTTGCCTATGGCTTCGATGCCGTTCTTCTCGCCCACCACCTGAAGGTAGTCTCCCACCTGGACCCGCAGGTCAGGCGCTGCCACGAGCTCGACCCCGGAACGCACCACTCTCGTGACGGTGACGGCATATCTCCCCTTGAAGAGCAGCTCGCAGAGTTTTTTGCCCGTGATGTCGGGGTTGGTGATCCCCAGTCTCTTGACCATCGGCAGCCCTCTCTTGCTCTTGAGCTTCATCCAGTCGTCGAGATGCATCGGCACTTCCGCGCCGAAGATGATCCTTATCTTGTCAACGCATTTCTGGGTGGTCACTATGAGCACTTTGTCGCCTTCGCAGAACTTGAAGTCCTCGTCCGGGACGAATTCGTCTTCTCCTCTCATGATTCTTGAGACGACCATCTCGTTCTTGAGATCGGGCGTTATCACGTCCCTGAGGCTTTTGCCGATGACGGCCGGATTGGTCACTTCGCAGTGCATCCTCCGCGCGGCCTCAGAAGTGCTTTCGCCGGATTCGATGGCTTTGGTCTCCTCGTCAAGATTGACCTTGAAGGCCGCCTTGAACACGATGAGCAGGCCCAGTACTCCGAGCACGCCGACAGGGTAGGCCACCGCATAGGCGGAGGCGAGTTTGGACGCTTCTTCAGCGGAGCCTCCGGTATCGAGCAGAGTCTGCTGGGCAGCGCCGAGCCCCGGAGTGTTGGTGACGGCTCCGGACATCACTCCGACCATGGTCTGCAGGCTCTCGCCGGTGACAAGGTGGATGACGAAGGCGGTGAGGGCGGCCATCAGCACGAGGCCGACCGCGAGCAGGTTGAGCGTGACCCCTCCGTTCTTGAACGATGACAGGAAGCCCGGACCTACCTGAAGGCCTATCGAATAGACGAAGAGAATCAGACCGAAGTCCTTCATGAACGAGAGCACCTTCGCATCCGGGACGAAGCCGAAATGCCCCATCACGATACCCACGAACAGAATCCATGTGGAGCCGATGGTGATTCCCCTGAAGTTGAACCTCGCAAGGAAAAGTCCGATTGTGATTGCGACCGCAAAAAGTAAAATGGAGTATGCTGTACCGCTGATTACCATACGAAATCGAATTTGATGTCAACCGGGATGCCTTCGAGCATCATATTGAACGTGTCGGCCTTGAGCTCATCGTCAAGTGCGCCGTATTTGTCCACGAACTGCTTTGCGGCTTCGGCATCGCCGTCTCCCTGAAGCTTGAGAACGTCGGACACGAGGACTCTGACTCCGTCGTTGAAAGCGTCATAGTCTATGTAGTAGCAGCCGTCCTGATGGCGGCTGTAGGCTCCCGTCTGCTTGAGGTAGTTGTAGCAGATGACGTTGGCCTTGCCGACGACCTCCTCCGTGCCGAATCTCGCCGAGCGCAGCAGGGCGGTGAGGAAGGTCGCGTAGCAGTCCTCTTTCGTGACAATCTCGCCGGTCTCGAACTTTCCGATGACGTTGGACGCCAGGAATGCCCCGATGGCGAGCGCCTTGACCTCTTCGATGACGTCTGCCCGGCTGTCGAGGGCCTCGCTTACGCTCCGTCCGTCAAGGGTGGTCTTCACCCCGAGGCCGTGGGCGACTTCACGGAACGCGACATTCCAGAAGAAGGCCTTGTCGCTGACGTGTTCCCTGTCCTTGTCGCTGATGATCAGGTCCGCCGTCGGAATCAGGATGCTGTTGAACTTGGCAGAAATGACATTCTGCATGAGTATGGTGCGCGTGCCTTTCTCCGCCTGCACCTTGGTGTCGAACGGGAGGCTGATGGCAATGTCCTTGATGCCGCAGTTCGCAGCTCCGGCATAGTACAGGGCATCGCATACGTAAATCGTGGAGCCTGTCCCCGGGACGAAGGTCTTGTACTTGTCGAGGCACGGGAGGCTGGCCTGGAACTGAGGCATCTGCTCGCTGAACTTGCCTATCTGAGCTGTGCGGGAGACGTTTTTGAGCATGACATAGGCGCCATACGAACGCTTGATGCCGTGAAGTTCGTCATCCTTGCTCTCGTTCGGGCCGAGCACGAGATCCATCTTGCTGTCTTCCATTTCCAGCCACTTGACGGCGCTCTTCTCGTAGGAGTCCGTCCTGAGCCCCTCGGCCTTGGCGAGAAGGTATTCCCTCACGCTCGGCACGACGGTCAGGTCGGCTGCGGCGGTGAGGTAGTTGCATATCTTGCTTATATTGTCCTTGTAGGCGTCGTGATACCATATGGTGGTGAGCTTCCCCTCGTGGTCTCTGCGGATGAGGGTGTACGGGCTGTATTTGTCCGGGTCATCGAAGGCCTCCCACTCCTCCTGCGTCATATCCGAAGGATAGAAAAGCTTGCCGGAGGGCATGTCCGAGAACCCTTCCACGAAGCTCTTGCCGGTGATTCTGTCCCATGGGCCGTAGTTGATTGCGGCATATTCCCTCGCTTCCTGATTTTCGAGATTGTCGAGGGACTGCCTGTCGCCGAAGACCTGTTTCCAGTAAATGTTGTCGGCCTCCATCGCCGCGAACCTGTAGAGATTGAGAACTTCCTTGCCATAGATGGAGATGGCGTCGGTGTAGGCCGAGTTCTCTGTTCCGATTTTCACCGTCTCGTACTTGGCGAAATTGCTGTCATCCTTACGGGTCTCGCTGCACGAGACAAGCAGAGCGGCCGAAACGGCTGCTGCTATGAACATTTTTTTCATAAAATAAGATCGAATACTACTTTTTAACGCGCAAATATACTCAGTTTGTGTCGTATTCCAAAATCGGGGTCCGTCCCCGCCGGCTTCAGAGCGTATCCGCCGTGAGATGGGTTCTCATCCACCGGTCTCCGTGAATCCTGAACGCGAAGATGAGGCCCTTGACGCTGAGTTCGACGGCCATTGCCACCCAGTAGCCCCGGAGTCCGAGATGAGGAATCAGAATCAAGGCGAGACCGAGGCGTATCACCCACATGCTGAGGAGATTGATGGCGGACGGAACCAGAGTGTCGCCGGCTCCGACGCAGCAGCCGTAGGCCACTATGCTGACCCCGAACAGCAGTTCCGCCCAGGCTTCGATGCGAAGGCATGACGCTCCGAGCGCGATGACTTCGGGGTCGCGGCTCATCAGCTCCATGATTTGCGGCGCGAACGCCCACATCAGCACCGCGAGGAAAGTCATCATCGAGGCTCCCGTGACTATCGTCACCTTGGCAAAGCTCCGCGCCATCTTCTTGCGCCCTGCTCCGAGGCTCTGTCCCACGAGTGCCGTGGCGGCATCCTGCATGCCGTAGCCCGGCAGATAGCAGAAGCCTTCGGCTATGATGGCGAAGGAGTTGGCCGCAATCGCTATGGTGCCCAGCGGCGCGACTATCACCGTGGCGGCGATATAGGCCCCTCTGGAAACCAAATTCTGAAGCCACAGCGGCCAGGAGATGTCAAAGGCCCTGCGGAACAGGCGCTTCTCGCCGCCATTCCCCTCATCGGAGGGCGCTCCTGTCGAGCACTTGAGCTCCGCGGAGGAGGTGAACACATATATAAGGAGGAAGCCTCCCGAGCATACCATGGCGAGTCCCGTGCCGATGGCCGCGCCCTTCACCCCCAGACCGAGCGCGTAGATGAAGATGTAGTTGAACACCACGTCCAGCAGACACATGGCCATGCTCGTGATGCTCGGGACTTTCATGTTGCCGCTGGCAATCAGCGACGCCCCGCAGAATATGGAAATCTGGAAGCCCGGCAGGAAAAGGGAATATATGCGGAAATATGCGGTCGCATCGTCGAGGATGTCGGCTCCGCCGCCGAGCCAGCGGGGGAGCGCTCCGCTGATGGAGTAGCCGGCCAGCGCGAGCAGAACGCTGAGCGCTGTCACGCACAGAAGCCCCCTGCGGAATATCAGTCCCGCCCCGCTGAAGTCGCGCGCCCCGCAGCGGTGTGCAATCTGCACGCTGAAGCCGGAGTTGTTGGCGTAGCAGAATCCGCCGAGAATCCAGGTGGAGGTGCTGACAAGCCCGACGGCGGCGGCCTGGGCGGAACCGAGAGTCCCCACCATCGCCGCGTCGATGTAGCTCATCAGACACATCGACAGCTGCGCGAGTATGGCCGGCAGGGCGAGAAGCAGGGTCAGCAGAAGCTGTTCCCGTCCTCCCATCTGCCCGCCGTCGCGGAGCTTGCCGAGCAGTATGTCCTTGCGCGATGCTGCCATTGCGGTCGAATGAAAATCGCGCGAAGATAGCAAAAATCTCCGTAAATAACCTAGCCGCCTCTTCCGGGGCTGCTTCCTTGCCGGAGGGAATGTTCAGAAAAAATGAACACCTCTCTTGGAATTCTCGGAAATCTTTGCGATTATTGCAAGTGTTGGAAAGACAGCGAGCACTCATCCTATGACAAACGGCATCACTTCAGCGCCGGCGACCGGCAGGCGCTTTGGGGTAAATCCCTGCGCACCCCGCTCCCGCTTTATAGGGGGGGGGAATGCTCTAAATCAAATAGTTATATAACAGGCACCGACGCGGGAGCGCATCCCTGCGCCGGGCCTTGTCGTGTCCCGCCCTTCCAGGCGTGCCGCAGCTGCGGCCATAACAGTGAATATCTAAAACTATTACGAATATGGAAAAGAATCTCAGAAAAGCTTACGAGTCCCCTCTCGCCGAGGAGGTCAGAATCATCCCGGAGAATGTGCTGTGCGGCAGCCCGGGTACAGGCGGCGAGGGCTTTGATATCGGAAAAGAGGACCTGTAGGACGGGACGGACTCTCCCGGAAAAAGAAAAACAAAGCAACCAATAATTCTATGTTTATGAAAAAATCAATCATCATCGCGGCCGCCCTCGCGGCGGCGCTGACCTCCTGCCAGAAGGAACAGCTGCGGGAGGCCGACAGCCACGGCTTTACCGTCAGGGCTCTCAGAGAGGCCTGCATCGGCACCAAGGCCACCGTCTCCGATGACGGAGCGTTCAGCTGGAGCGCGAAAGATGCATTCAGCCTCTACGCCAACGGCAAATACTACGACTTCACTACCACTGACGGCGGCACAAGCGCTTCCTTCAACGGCTACTACTGCGGAAACCAGGGCGGCTACGCCGTGTTCCCGAATAATCTCAATCCGAAAATCGGCGATGCGGTAAGCGTGACGCTTCCCGAGACTTACGAGTGGAAGGAAGGGGTAATCAACACCCCTATGCTCGCCACTTTCGATAGCGGAGAAGACATGCCAGCGAGCATCACCTTCAACCATCTTGGAGGCCTTATCAGAGTGACCCTTAGGAATATCCCTGCGACCGCCACGAAGTTCGTCTTCTCCACCACCAACAATATGCCTATAACTGGTACCTTCACTGCGGAGAAAGAGAGCGAAGATAATGGCAGCAAACTGCAGATCAAGTCAACGGCGGAAACAGGCACATCCGCCACCTCCGTAGCGTTCACCTTCGCCGCATCGGAATCGGCAACGAGCAAGTCTTTCTACGTCCCTCTCCCTGTCGGGGAATACGCAGTGAAAATCGCGCTGTATGACGGCTCTAACGCCGAACTCTGGGCCATCAACGGTTCTAAGACACACGTGGTGACCCGCGCGAAATATATCCAGACCACGGCGATAACCATAGCCTCCACCGGTGCGGACGGAGAGAGTTCCGCAATGAACCAGGAAGTGCCTGCCAACTTCAGCGGCACATACTACCTCCCGAACACCGAGGCCGACGTATATCTCACGATGAACTCCACGGACAACGAAGTCACGATAGCGTACGCAAGCGGGACTTCTGCCAAACAGCCTGCGAATGTCTATATCGACTGCGGCGGGAACACCATAGCGAAGCTCAACGTCAACCTCTCGGAAAGCCACGT
>CAVHNN010000020.1:0-36643 GCA_963637465.1 Paludibacteraceae bacterium | reverse complement strand
ACTTCAGCCTCCCTCCCGCCGCGACACGCAAAGTTAGCAATCCTTTTTTAGAAGCGTCCGCTTTTCGGACTTTTTCTCTCCCTCGGATTTTACTTCCTCCGCCCGGGAGGGTATATATTGTGAAACGTCCCGTAAACAAGATAAATGTTTATCTTCACGGACAGAACTGAAGGAACGGTTTAGAAGCTGATGAACGAAAAGAACATAGTGCGACTGCTCGGATGGAATCCTCAGGCCGGATTCCGTATGCTCCTGAAAGAGTACAGGGAGCCGGTCTATTGGCACATCCGGCGGATTACCGTCAACAGCGAAGACGCGCAGGACGCCACGCAGGAGACCTTCATCAGGGTGTTCCGCTCGCTGGACAAGTACGACCGCAGCCGCTCATTCACGGCCTGGCTCTACCGGATAGCGACCAACGAGGCGCTCCGCATCGTCGGGAAGCGTCACCCGACAACGGATATCGAAGGCAATGCCGAGGCGATGTCCATGCTGGCGGACGAATATGTCGACTTCACGGACATCGAGGCGGTCAATCTCCAGAAAGCGATACTCTCGCTTCCCCGGAAACAGAGGCTGACATTCAGCCTGCGCTACTACGACGAACTGGATTTCAGCGAAATCGCGGAAATCACGGACACCACCCCCGACGGGGCGAAAGCCAACTGGCACAATGCTAAAGTAAAGGTATCAAACTATTTGACAGAACACGATGGATAAAAATATGAATATGCACGGCATCGGCAGACGGATGCCATACAGGGTTCCGGAGGGGGTGTTCGACGAGATCGAGCGCAATGTCCTCTCGGCTACGGGATGCGCGAGGAAAGAGCGCGGCAGACTGCGCACAGCCGGCATCGCGCTTGCCGCCGCAGCTTCGCTGACCCTTGCGGTGCTGTTCGTCTGGCAGCCCCGGATGTCCACTCCGGACACTTTCGCACAGGTGCGTCAGGCGTTCGAAAATCTCGACAGCGCCGACCGCACTTTCCTCTCGGAAATCTACGACGAAGATACTTTCATCAACACAAATTATTGATTATAAAATGAATACTAAAATCACTAAACTTCTGCTGGCGACAGCCGCCACACTAATGGCGATGACCCTCTCTGCGCAGGACCGCCCCGACAAAATCAGCCGCGAGGCCCTGGCCGTAAAGCAGGCCGAGCATATCTCCAGAACTCTCGCGTTCGACAAGGCCACAGCCGACAGATTCAAGGACAGCTATTGCAGCTTCCAGAAGGAAGTCTGGGCGCTGGGGCCGCGTCCGGAGAAGATGCAGTCCGACAAGGCGGGCGAAGAGCAGATGCGGCAGCGTTTCGACCGCAGCCAGAAGATGCTCGACCTCCGCAGGAAGTACTACGACATCTACAGCACCTTCCTCTCTCAGGAGCAGGTATCCCGGGTATATGAGATTGAGCGGGATATGATGCACAAGCTGGCAAAGGACAAGCCGCAGGCTTCGAAACACCGTCAGTCAAAAACAAGAGCGAAAGGCAATGCGCACAGGTAGCAGAGCATATGGGGCGCTGGCCGCCCTGATTATCGCCGCAGCGGGCTGTTCCTCCGAGAAGGAACAGCCTTCCGTCGTACAGAGCTCCCCTCTCGACGGTTTCGGGGAATATGTCAGCGGCACGCTGCAGTACAGAAAGAAGGAAATCGCGGCGGACAACGTCTCAAAGCCGATTCTGCTGCTGTATCTCCACGGCGGCACATCAAAAGGCGAGGACAACGAGGCCCAGCTGAAGGAGGCCGCCGTCAGCGTCATAGCGGAATATCTGGCGGACAATTCCATCCCGAGCATATTCATTGTCCCTCAGTGCCCTTCCTCCGGGAGCTGGGGAGCCAAGATGAACGAAGCGCTCGCGAAGCTTATCGGAGAGTACGAGGCTTCCTGCGCGGGCATCTATGCCCTGGGGGGCTCGATGGGCGGCACCGGCACCTGGTCGCTGGCCAACGCCTGTCCGGACAAGTTCAGCGGGATAATGCCCGTCGCCGGGAAACCGGGGACTGCCGACGCGGCCAACTTCAGGCAGATGCGGGTCTGCGCGGTGATGAGCGAGTCGGACGAGGTCATGAAGACGGCCTACGAGGATGTCGAGGCCTTCTGCGGGGAGATCAAAGCCGCCGGAGGCAGCGTTTCATGCACGATAATCCCCGCAGCGGAGCAGTGGTCACACCAGACTACCTGCGAGCAGTCCTATACGGCTGAGCGTCTGGGCTGGCTGCTGGGAAGATGACCGCGGATGGACATCACACAATCGCGTGATCCCCATCCGCCCCAAAAAAGTCAATCAGATTTTCTAAGAAGCTGTTAACAGCTTCTAATACCCGAAGATATCCTCCAGGCTCACGGTCTTGACAGGCCCGAGCGTAGAAAGATACTTGGTGTCGAGATCCTTGATGTCACCGAGAATCGCATAGGTGTAGTCGCGGTCCTTGACCCACTTCTGCTGCGTCGCGACCACATCGTCCAGCGTCATGGCCTGAACCTTCTCGAAGATGAGCCGGTCAAGAGGCTCGGCGATTCCCAGACGACGGCAGCTGCGATAGGCCGCAAGAACGGAGGCTCCGGTGGTGCGCTGCGTGCGCATCCTGCTCAGAAGCGCATCCTTGGCCACGGAGAAAGCGGCCTCGGACTGAGGCATATCGTTGATAATCTGTTCAAAAGCTTCGACCGCCTGACGCATCTTGTCGTTCTGGGTGGCGATGAAGGCCACGTAAGGGTAGGTGTCGGAAGCATAGACAGGGCTGTAAAGACGCGCCCAGGCGGAGTAGGCAAGGCCCCTCGCCTCACGCATCTCCTGGAAGACGATCGTATTCATTCCGCCGCCGAAATACTCATTGTACAGAGCGATGGAGGCAGCCTGCGAAGGGTCGAACTTCTCCCCCCTGTCAGAATACTGGAAATAATAAATCTGAGCAGCATCATACTGTGCCATCACGACCTCGCTGCCCCGGGTCACCTGCTTCGGGGTGAAGACCTCCGGAAGAGCGACGGCCCCCTTGCCGACCTTGTGGCTCGCATTGAGGGTGCTCCTCAGCTCTTTCTGGCTCATAGGGCCATAGTAGAGAATCTCGTGTCCGTAGCCGAACACCTCCCGCACCTTGCCGAGAAGCTCCTCGGAAGTAAGGCCCCCGAGAGCCTCATTGGAAAGACTGTTGCGCTTGATGAAATCCCCTCCATAATATACATAGCGGGTAAGGGCGCTATAGCAGCTGCTCTGAGACTTCTTGTTGTTGGCGCGCGCCTTGAAAAGATCCGACTTGACGTTGGAGAGCACCGTCTCGTCCGCCTTGGCGTTCAGGATGAGATCCTCCACGATTTCGAGAGCCTTTCCCATGTTCTCGCTCAGGCCGCTGAGGCTGACCACGCTCTGATGAGCACCGGCGTAGATGTTGAAATCACAGGCCAGGGCATACATGTCGGAAGCCCTCTGCTCCGCGCTGCGCGTCGGAGTGCCGAGGTATTCAAGATAATTGTAGGCCGTGCTGAGGAACGGGCAGTTCTCGGTGCCCAGATTGAACACCATCTCCAGACTGAAGATGTCATTCTGCTCATTCTGCTTGTACAGCAGGTTTACCCCGTCGGTGAGGGAACCGGTGGACATATCCTTGGAGAAATCCACGAAGACAGGAGAAATCGGCTTCACCTTCGTGGCCTGAATCTCCTTGAGGAAAGCGCTCTGATTGTCGCGGTTGGTCACGATAGGGGTGATCTTCGGAGCGGCTATCTTCTGAACGCTCTTGTCCTCGCCCTGACGCTTGTAAACCACGGCGTATGAGGCCTCGCCCAGATACTGCTTCGCGAAAGCCACCACGTCGTCCTTGGTCACCGACTCGTAGCGCTCTATCTCATGCGCCGCGTCCTTCCAGTCAACCCCGTTGATGAAAGCATCGACATACATCTGCGCACGGGAAGAATTGCTCTCGAGAGACTGCATCTTGGCAAGCTTGATGTTGTTGATGGTGGCGCTGATGAGAGACTCGTCGAAATCTCCGTCGCGAAGTTTCGCAAGCTCCTCAAGAGAGAGGTCTTTCAGCTGCTCCAGAGTCTGACCCTGCTTAGGCCGTCCCATCACGAGGAACATTCCGTAATCCGGGCGCATGCTGACGCCGGCGCTAAGATAGAGGGCTTTCTGCTGCTGGTTGACGTCTATGTCGATAAGTCCGGCCTTGCCGTTGCTGAGGATGGAACCTGCGATGTCGGCTACTGCCGCGGTCTTCAAGTCGGATGCGCCCGGGAGCCTCCACCCCATCGCAAGTATCTCGGACTCAAGCCCATATACATCCTTTACTATAGGACTGACAATGTCCGGTTCTTTCTCGAACTTGAGCTGCGGAACCGAAGGGTTCGGCTCCCAGTCGCCGAAATATTTCTCTATGGAAGATACCATCTCATCCGGGTTGAAATCTCCCGAGACGCAGATGGCGATGTTGTTCGGAACGTAGTAAACGTCGTGATACTTCTTCACATTGGTGATTGAAGGGTTCTTGAGGTGCTCCTGGCTGCCCAGAGTGGTCTGCTGCCCGTAAGGATGATGCGGGAAGAGAGCCTTGTCCAGCATCTCCCAGATTTTGCGGCTGTCCTGGGTGAGCGACATGTTCTTCTCCTCGTATATGGTCTCGAGCTCCGTATGGAAACCGCGTATCACGACATTGCGGAAACGGTCAGCCTGGATGCGCGCCCAGTTGTCTATCTGATTGGACGGGATGTCCTCGGTATAGACCGTCTCGTCGGAGGAAGTCCAGGCGTTGGTGCCGTCGGCTCCGATAATCGCCATCAGCTTGTCATACTCGTTGGGAATGGAAAGTTTGGACGCCTCATAGCTGACGGAGTCAATCTGGCGGTAAATCTCCGCCCGGGCCGCCTCGTCGGAGGTGTTGCGGTAAGTCTCGAAGAGGGACTCTATCCGGGAGAGCATCGGCTCCTCGGCCGCATAGTCCGAAGTTCCGAACTGCTGCGTGCCCTTGAACATCAGGTGCTCGAAATAGTGCGCCAGACCGGTGGTCTCGGACGGGTCGTTCTTGCTCCCCACCTTCACCGCTATGTACGTCTGGATGCGGGGCTGTTCCTTGTTGACGGACATGAAGACCCTCAGGCCGTTGTCCAAAGTGTAGATTTTTGTCTCAAGCGGATCTCCCTGAACCGTTTCATACTTCTGTCCACAGGAAAACAGAGACAGCGACGCCGCAAGCGCGGCCGCCAAGATTAAGACTTTTCTCATATGATTACTTGTAAATACATCTCCCAACAGCCACTTTTTGGCCATAAAATTTCGATAAATGTAAGAATTTTTTGCTAAAACAAATAAATTTATCTACATTCGCATCGAAGTTTTTCATAGTTTAAGTTTAGGTTAAGTAGCGGGCTTTTCGCAGTGATGCAAAAAGCCCGCGAAATTTTTACGTTTTCGCATCCGATTACCGGCCCTCGAAGGCTATCTTTGCAGAAAAAACTGCTATGAAAACTCAAGTGCTGAAATTCACCGCCGCAGCGCTGCCCCTCATCGGGGCGCTGTCCTGCCAGAACCTTATGGATGAGCCGGCAGGAAGTCTGCAAGTCCGCATCGCCGAAAGCAAAGCTTCCCTCCTTCCCGACACGGAAGACTACATCCTGAGCATCAAGGGCCCCGACGGGGACGTAATATACGAGGGCCGCTACGGGGACTCCCCGGAAGAATTCGAGCTGAAGGCGGGAACCTATACGGTCAGCGCCTTGTCGGACAGCTCGGACGAGGCCAGATTCGAATCCCCCCTGTTCGGGGACAGCGAAGAGGTGGTGGTTCGCCCGGGAGAGAAAATCGGAGCGAGCCTCCTGTGCACGCAGGTCAACTGCGGGCTGAGGCTCAGGCCCGACGCCCGCTTCACCGAAGCCTTCCCGGGAGGAATCCTGTATGTCACGGGGAACGGAGGGCGGCTGATGTACGGCTATGCGGAAAAACGCACAGGCTACTTCAAGAGCGGCAAGGCCACGATTTCCGTCAGCATGTCGGGCAAGGAACAGACGCTGCTCTCAAAGCAGCTGACCGAAGCCGGGATGCTTACGCTCACTCTGTCCGCGCCGGGGACGGAGGAGGGAATCTCGATCCGGACCGACACCGCCCGCATCTGGACAGAGGAGAGTTACGTCTGGGAAGGCGAGGCCCCCGACAAGGGAATCGACGGAGCGCTGGACGTCGAACAGGCGCGGGAGAGTGCCGGACAGGAAGACGTCTGGGTGAAAGGCTACGTCGTGGGCTGCGCCGTGAGCGGAAGCCGGTACGAATTCACCCCTCCGTTCTCCAAATCCACCAACATCCTGCTCGGCCTAAGGTCAGTCACCTCGGAGAGCCGCTGGTGCATTTCGGTGGAGCTCAAGAACACCAGCATACGTGAAGGCCTCAACCTGCAGGACAATCCGGAGCTGAAAGGGAAGTTCGTATATATAAAAGGAGACCTGGTGTCCGCCTATTACGGACTGCCAGGTCTGAAAAACGTTTCGGAATTCAAACTCGACTACTGACCTATCCTCTTGAGGATGGCCTCAGTCTGTGCCTCATATCCCGGCTTGTGGAGAAGCGCGAACATGTTCTTCTTGTAGGCTTCGACGCCCGGCTGGTTGAACGGATTGATGCCGAGCAGGTATGCGCTGACACCGCAGGCGAACTCGAAGAAGTAGAAGATGGCGCCGAGATTCTCCTCGTTGATGCGCTCGACGCTCACCTCTATCTGAGGCACTCCCCCGTCGATGTGGGCGAGCTTGGTGCCGAGCTGGGCCATCGCGTTGCAGTGCTCGACCCTCTGGCCGGCAAGGTAGTTGAGCTGGTCGAGGTTCTGCTCATCGGAGCCTATCACCACTTCTCTGTTGGACTTCTCGACCTTCACGGTGGTTTCGAACATCACCCTGTCACCTTCCTGGATGAACTGACCCATGGAGTGCAGGTCGGCCGTGCATACTACGGATGCCGGGAAAATTCCCTTGAGATCCTTGCCCTCGGACTCGCCGAAGAGCTGCTTCCACCATTCTCCGAGATACTGGAGCTTGGGGTTGAAGGTCACGAGAATCTCGACCTTCTTGCCAAGCTCGGTGTAGAGCAGGTTGCGGACAGCGGCGTACTTTATGGCCGGATTGTCATCAGACTTCTTGAGAAGCTCGGCCCTCTGTGCGGCCGCGCCCCTGAGCATCGCGCGGATATCGAAACCGGCAAGCACGATAGGGAGGATTCCCACAGGGGTGAGGACGGAGTAGCGGCCCCCGACATTGTCCGGCACCACGAAAGTCTTGTACCCTTCCTGCGTGGAAAGGGTCTTGAGCGCACCCTTGTGCGCATCGGTGACCGCGACTATGCGCTCGGCGGCTTCCTTGCGTCCGTAGGTCTTCTCGATATACGCCTTGACTATGCGGAACGCGACGGCAGGCTCGGTGGTGGTGCCGGATTTGGAAATCACCACGCAGGCCGTGTTGCGGACGGCGGCGAGATCCATCAGTTCAGCAAGATACTCCTCCGAGAGATTGTTGCCCGCGAAAACCACCTGGGGAGCGTCGGTCCTGCGCACGAAGCTGCTGGAAAGGGCCTCGATGGCGCAACGGGCGCCGAGATAGGATCCGCCGATACCGATGACAATCACGAGATCGACACCCTTGGCCTTCCAGCTGTCGCGAATCTCCTCACAATCCCTCACGAGAGATTCCGGCGTATCCACCGGGAGAGTCTTCCACCCGAGGAAATCGTTGCCCTCGCCGTTTCCGGCTTCAAGAGTGTCATAGGCGGACAGCGCCTTCTCGACATACTTCTGATATTCCGCAGCATTGACAAAGGAGCTGCAACCCTCAACATTGACTTTTACCATAGCTTATAGAATCTTATTTTCAGTTCATCTTAGTGCAAGCCCGCCGCAAAGCCGGGCGGTGCGAATCCGAAAAGCGCTCCTCCGACCGGGCAAAGCGAACAAAAATAATAAATTTGAGCTGATAATCAAAGTTTTTACACATCACTCAGCCGAAAGACCCCGGAAAGCCTCCTTAAAAAGCCCGCAGGGCCCCTCAAAAGCCCCTCCGGGAAGCCTCAGAGCTGCGAAGCTATCCAGCGTCCGATAAGGCCTATCCTCTTCTTAAGCACCGGGATATCCAGGCCGGAGAGGGTGTCGCTTGTCTTGTTGGTGTTCATCGTGATGCCGGAAGTGAACATCACGCAGGGGATTCCCGCCTCCAGGAAGCAGCGCTGGTCGCTGATCTTGCGGTAGAACAAGTCCGTAAAGGCCTCGCTCCCGTAATAGTCATAGGAGAGATCCAGGCGGTCCTCCCGGTTGGCATTATCAAGCGAGAGGCGGTGCCGCTCCCCGCCGAGCGCTATCAGATAGTCTCCCCTCCCCTTGTGCACCGGCACGAGGGACGAGCCGAGTATGTCGAGGTTGACCATCTGCGATACAGGATACTCGAAACGGTACTTGGCAAGGAAGGCTCGCGAGCCGGACATGCTGGCGTTGTGCCCGTCGAACGCCACGAATATCAGCCCGGTACGACCGGAGCAGAGCGCGGGCAGGCTGCGGGCGAGGCTCAGCAGGGCGGCCACCCCGGAAGCATTGGAATCCGCCCCGGGGTAAAAATCCCCGTTCAGGGTGCCCAGACCGTCGAAATACGCCCCTATCACGATATAGTCTTCATACCATCCGGGAGTGACCCCCACGACGTTGTGCCCCGCCTTGCCTCCATACTCAAAGGACTGCACGGTGGTGCGGAGCCCCTCGTTGCGGAACTGACGGAGAAGGTAGAACGCCACGGACTGCGAGCCGGGACTCCCGAAGCCACGTCCGCCGCAGAGAGAGTCAGTAAGAAAACGGAGCTCAGCCGCGCAGGACGACACCCCGTCAGGACGGTCCCCCACGGCCGCAGCGGGAGAAGCCGCGCGCATCAGAAGCGGGCAGCACGCAAGGCACGAAAGGATGAGAAATTTGAAACCCTGTTTCAATTCGGGTGCGATTATTGATTATCTTTGCAAAGTTAATGAAAAAGTCCGTTCTGACTGCAACAATACTGCTGCTTTGCGCATTTTCCGCCCTCGCCCAATACGATAAGGACGTATTCATGTGGAGAGGACGGCAGGCGTTGTCCGACGGCAAATATGCTCAGGCCATAGAGAACTTCAACATCCTCACGCATCTGGACACCACCAGCTACTGGGGCTTCTTCTTCCGGGGGATAGCCAAATACAATCTCGGCGACCTGCGCGGCGCAGACAACGATTTCAGCACCTCCGTCCGCCTCAACCCCGTCTTCACCAACGGATACCACTATCTCGGCATCACCAAGAGCCGCTTCGGCGAATACGACGAGGCGTATCGGAATTTCGAAAGGGCGCTGGAGCTTCGCCCGGGGCAGAACGGAGTCTATTTCTCCAGAGGCGTGACTTCGTTTCTCGCACAGAAGTTCCAGGATGCGGTGAGCGACTTCGACAGATATCTCAAGAAAGAGCCGAAAGACCCCGCCGCCTACCTCAACAGGGGGGCCTCGTACCTGTATCTCAAGGACACGCTCAAGGCGCTGGGCGACTACAACAGAGCCATCAGGCTCGACCGCTTCGACCCCGAAGGTTATGTCCGCCGGGCCAGGGTGAGATCCGACAGAAAGCAGTTCGAAGACGCGCTCTCCGACCTCAACAAGGCCATCGAGCTTGACTCCAGCAGCACCTTCGCCTACTTCAACCGCGCCCTCATCCACTACGAGCTCAAGGACTACAACAACGCGATGTCCGACCTGAACACCGTGCTCCGCCACGAGCCGGGCAACGCCCTCACCCTCTACAACAGGAGTCTGATCTACGCCCAGGTAGGCTCATACGAGGAGGCCCTGCAAGACATGGACAGGGTGATTGACATCAACCCGGACAACGTCCTCGCCCACTTCAACCGGGCGGCGATATTCATCGAGATGAGCAGGTGGAACGACGCTCTCCAGGACTACAACCGCGCCATCGAGCTCTACCCCGACTTCGCCAAGGCCTACCTCAACCGCTCCTATGTAGAGAACATGCTGGGAAGGACGCAGGAATCCAAGGCCGACTACAGGACGGCGCAGAACAAGATACGCGAGTACAAGGAGAAGAGCGGAAGCAGCGAGTTCGCCGACACGACCCGCAGGTACAGTTCGCTGCTCGCGCTTGACGCGGACTTCGCGAAGAAGGACTTCGACGACGAGCTCCTCCAGCATCGGGACATCGACATCCGCCTCAGGCCCCTGTACCGCTTCAGCCTCACGAAGGAAAGGGGCGGAAAAGAGGCGAGCCCGATAAGCAATTACGAAAACGCTCTGATAGACAGATTCCTGGACGCATCCCCGCTGCCGATGACAATCGGAAACGAGAAGAGCGAGGGGGCACAGACCGCGATATCCGCCTCCACTGCGCAGGAGTACTTCGCAAAGGGCCTTCAGGAGCTTGAGAACAAGCAGTTCAACGCGGCCCTCGGCTGGTTCGACAAGGCGGTGGCCTCCGCCGGAGACGACTCCTCGAAAGACAAGTACTCCAGATACTACAAAGCCTTCTACCTGATGAACAGGGGCGTGCTCAAGGCCGAGATGACGGACTTCATCGCCTCCCTGGAGGGGAACGTGCAGACCTTGTCGATGGACACGGAGGGCGCGGCCAGAGCGAGGGTGAACAGCAGAGTGGAACGCAATTACGACTACTCCGAAGCCATCGCCGACATCAAGGCCGCCCTGGAGATATTGCCGGACATACCTTATCTGTACTTCGACCTGGGCAACCTCGAATGCCTCTCGGCGCAGTTCGTGAGCGCGATAGAGAACTACGACATGGCAATCAGGCTCTTCCCCAACATGTCAGACGCCTACTTCAACAGAGGCCTTGTGCTCATCTACCTCAAGGACAACGAGAAAGGCTGCATAGACCTGTCCAGGGCCGGAGAGCTCGGAGTGGCCGACGCCTACGGCGTGATATCCAGATACTGCAAGGATGAAAACGATTAAGTTCAAGTCCCTTTCCTCCGGAAGCTGCGGCAACTGCTACTTCCTCGGCATATTCGGCGCCGGGGGCTGCGAATGCTCGGTGCTCATAGATGCCGGAGTCAGCACGAGGAGGCTGACCAAAGAGCTCGGACGCGACGGCGTTTCGACAGAGAGCATCTCCGCCGTCCTCATCACCCACGACCACATGGATCACATACGGTCTCTGGGCTCGTTCTGCAAACATCTCGGCAAACCGGTCTGGGCCACCCCGACGCTGAGCGCCGCCCTCTCGCACAGGATGGTGGCGGGAGAGCATTTCAACTCCTGCAGACGCAGCCTCGAAGAGGGCTGGAACAGCATAGTGCCGGGGCGGATAGAAGCCAAGTACTTCATAGTGCCCCACGACGCGAAAGAGACGGTGGGCTATATGATCCGGCTGGACGGCTTCGGATTCATGATAATGACCGATGCCGGACGGGTGACCCGGGAAGCCTCAGAGCTCGCGGGCGAAGCGTCCTGCGTGGTGATAGAATCGAACTATGACCCGGAGATGCTCAGCCGCAGTTCATACCCGGAGCAGCTGCGCGAACGCATCCGCAGCGGCAGCGGACACCTGTCCAACGAGGAGTGCGCGGAGGCGGTGGCCCGATTCGCCCACGAGGGGCTGCGGGGCGTGTTCCTCTGTCACCGCAGCGAGCAGAACAACACCGCTCAGCTGGCCTACGACTGCACGCGCAAGGTTCTCGACCCGTCCATAAGGCTGGTCGTACTGCCGAGAATCACGGCCTCCCCGATGTTCGATTTATAATTTTTGTTCGTACATTTGTTTTCTTTATGAAAGAATTCTGGCAAATACTCAGGCGCTACGTCTCCCCCTACAAGAAATATGTGGCGGGGTCCGTGGTGATGAACATCCTGTCCGCCATATTCAACGTCTTCTCGTTCTCGCTCCTGATACCGATTCTCCAGATTCTCTTCAACGTCGGAGAGCAGACCTACGAGTTTATCCCCTGGCATAGGGGCATGCCCTTCAACGAGATAACCAACAACGCCTATTACTGGATCTCCCGCTTCGTGGAGAGTTCGGGCGCGGGCCACGTGCTGCTGATGCTCTGTCTGGTGTTCTGCGGCATAGTCATCATCAAGACGGCCTGCTACTTCGGAGCGGCGGCGGTGATGGTGCCCATCCGCACCGGCGTGGTCAAGGACATGAGAGTGCAGATTTACGACAAGATACTCTCCCTGCCCCTGGGCTTCTTCAGCCAGGAGCGCAAGGGCGACATAATGGCCAGGATCAGCGGTGACGTGCAGGAAGTGGAGACCTCCATCTCCAGCACCATCGAGATGCTGATAAAGAACCCCATCCTGATCATCATCTACATGGGCGTGCTCTGCCGCATGTCGTGGGAGCTGACCCTCTTCACCGTGCTCTTCGCACCGGCCATGATCGGGGTGATGAGCCTTATCGGCCGAAAGCTCAAAGCCCAGTCCATCGAAGCCCAGCGCTACTGGAGCGACACCATGAGCCAGGTGGAGGAGACGCTCGGAGGCCTGAGAATCATCAAGGCCTTCCTCGCCGAGAAGAAGATGTCCGCAAGGTTCGGGGACGTCACGGAAGCGATGCGCAGCAAGAACACCCGCGTCGCCGTCCGCCAGGCGAGCGCCCACCCGGTGAGCGAGCTGCTCGGCTCGGTGATGATCGCCATCGTCCTCTGGTTCGGAGGCACGCTCATACTCGGAGACCACGCCGTGATCGACGCCCCTTCGTTCATGGCCTACATGGCCATCCTCTACAGCGTCATCCAGCCTATCAAGGACCTTTCCAAGGCGGCCTACGGCATCCCCAAGGGTCTCGCCTCGATGGAGAGGATCAACGTCATCCTCGATGCAGTGAACGACCTGGCCGAACCTGCCGACCCCCTCCCCCTCAAGTCGTTCGAGAGGGACATCGAGTTCCGCGACGTACATTTCCGCTACGAGAGCGGACGGGAGATCCTGCACGGTGTCAACCTTGTAATCCCGAAAGGGCACAACGTGGCGATAGTCGGCGCGAGCGGAGCGGGCAAATCGACCCTCGTGGACCTCATCCCGCGCTTCTATGACCCGAGCGAAGGCGGCATATACGTGGACGGCGTTGACATACGGGACGTCAGCACCCGGGATCTCCGCTCCCTGATGGGCAACGTCAATCAGGATCCGATACTCTTCAACGACACGATATTCAACAACATAGCCTTCGGCGTGGAGAACGCGACGATGGAGAGCGTAGTGGCAGCGGCCAAGATAGCCAACGCCCACGAGTTCATCATCACCAAACCCGACGGATACGACACCTGCATCGGCGACAGGGGCGTGATGCTCTCCGGCGGGCAGAGGCAGCGTATCAGCATCGCGAGGGCCATCCTCAAGAATCCTCCGATACTCATACTCGACGAGGCCACGGCCTCGCTCGACACGGAGTCCGAGAGAATGGTGCAGGACGCGCTGGACTACCTGATGAGCAACCGCACCACCATTTCCATAGCCCACAGGCTCAGCACTGTCAAGAAGGCCGATGAAATCATAGTGATGAACGAGGGCCGCATAGTGGAGAGAGGACGGCACGACGAGCTGATCGAGCTGAACGGTTATTACAGGAAACTCTATGAAATGCAGACTTTATAGCATATTCCGGATTCTGCTTCTGATTTACATCGCAGGGGTCGCATATCTGTGCTTCGGCAATTTCAATGACCTGCCGGAAGTCCGGCAGAGCCTGCTGGGCCTTCCGATGGACAAGATAGTCCACTTCTGTATGTTCTTCCCCTCCCCTCTGATAGGGTTTTTCGCCGTCAACAAGAAATGGCTCTCCCCGGGAGAGGCTTTCGTCTCCATGCTGTGCATCTGCAGCGCAGCCTGCATCTTCGCGGGTCTCACGGAAATCGTCCAGGGGATGCTGCCATACCGCAGCGAAGACATCACGGACTTCGGGGCCGACTGCCTGTCCATAGGGATCTGCAGCGTCATAGTGTTCATCCTCAATCTCTTCAACTACAAAAAGAACGCGCGATGAAGCGTTTTCTGACGATTATCTGCCTTCTGTGCCTGTGCGGTGCGGCGCAGGGAGCGAGGGCCGCAAAGACTCCCACGGCCAAGGATTTCACCCCTATCTGCGACACGCTCAGACTAAGGCTCCTCGCCCATACCGGAGTGGACCAGAAGCTCAAGATGCAGAAGGTTATCGCCCGCAAAGGCAAGCTGGACCTCTATTTCTCCCCCGAACTTTCATATTATCCCTGGTACGAAGGAGACCTGGGGTGGTTCCGCCGCGAACTCAGCTCCGAGATGAGCGGGCTCGGCGGGAAGTGGGAGATAGGCGAGATCTACACCAACAGATACCGCCTCACTGACCTCGTCCTGCCAAGGGAAGGAAACGACGGCTCCCCCTCCTCCGGCTATTCCCGGAGAATCCCCGACCCGAGAGAGAGCGACCCCGGATTCGTGCGCAGGAAAGGAGCGGACGGATACCCTCTGGGCCTGGACGGCAGATACATAGCCTTATGGCAGAGCCACGGAAGATATTACGACGAGAGCAGGGACAGCTGGATGTGGCAGAGAGCCCCGCTGCACCGCACGGTGGAGGACATGCTGACGCAGAGTTTCGTGCTTCCCTTCCTGATACCGATGCTGGAGAACGCCGGCGCATACGTGATGACTCCGCGCGAGCGTGACATCCAGAAGCTGGAATTCATAATCGACAACGACCCGTCCTACGACGGGAAGCGGGACTCTCTGGAGAGAAAGAGCGGAAAGTACCGCGAGAAAGGGCGCTGGTCCGATGCCGGGGAGGGCTTCGCCGACCTGAAGAGGACATATTCATTCTCCGACAACCCGTTCAAGGCGGGTACGGCCCGAAGCGCCATGTGCTCCGCAAACAAGAGCGATGCCACCGCGAGCTGGAGCGCAAAAATCCCGAAAAGGGGAGAATATGCCGTCTATGTGGCCTACAAGACCCTTGAGAACAGCAGCACCGAAGCACACTACAGCGTCAGGCACCTCGGGGGTGTCACCGAGTTCACCGTCAATCAAAGGCGGGGCGGCGGCACCTGGGTATATCTCGGCACCTTCGAGTTCGCACCCGGCTCTCCGGCCACGGTGAGCCTCGACAACAGGGGCGAAGAGGGGCTGGCGGTCAGCGCCGACGCCGTCAAGATAGGCGGAGGGATGGGCAAGCTGGAGCGCGGCGGGAAGACCTCCGGGATGGCCAGCTCCGCCGAGGGCGCTCACTACTGGATGCAGTGGGCCGGGGCGGACAGCACCATCACGCGGGACTGGGATACGGATTACACCAACGACTTCGCTTCCAGGGGGAAATGGACGGCGATGATGACCGAGCAGAAAGGCATTCCCTTCGACCTCGCCCTCGCCTTCCATACCGATGCCGGAGTGGCGCAGGCCGACTCCACCGTCGGCACTCTTGCCATCTACACGCTCCGCTGCGACGCAGAGAGGGAGTTCCCCGACGGCAGGGACAGAATCATCAGCAGGCTGCTGTGCGACTATGTCCAGAGCCAGGTCGTGAACGACATCCGCACCGACTTCAATCCGGACTGGACACGAAGGGGCCTGTGGGACAAGAGCTACAGCGAGTGCCGCACCCCGGGGGTTCCGGCGATGATCCTGGAACTTCTGAGCCACCAGAACTTCGAGGACATGAAATACGGACTCGACCCCTCCTTCCGCTTCGAGGTCTGCCGAGCCGTCTATAAAGGCATACTCAAGACTCTCAGCGAATACTATGGCTGCCCTTACGCGGTGCAGCCGCTCCCGGTGCACTCCTTCAGCGCGACATTACGGGACGCTGACAAGGTCAGGCTGGAATGGAGCCCTACTCCCGACGACAAGGAGCCCACCGCGGCAAGCAAGGGCTATATCGTCTATGAGCGCAGGGACTCGGGCGCCTTCGACGCCGGAGTCCGGACGAGCGGGACATCCATCGAACTGCCTCTGGAGAAAGGCCACATATACAGCTACAAGGTGGAGGCCTACAATGACGGAGGGCGCAGCTTCCCGTCGGAGATCCTCTCCGTAGGCCTGCCGAAAGAATCCGCCGCGAAAGACACGGTGCTGATAGTCAACAACTTCTACAGAGTGTCAGCCCCCTCCTGGATAGACGGAGAGCACTATGCCGGGTTCGACGCACGCAGGGACGGGGGCGTTCCCTACATCAGGGACATCAGCTACATCGGGGAGAACTACGAGTTCGACCGCAGCTCTCAGTTCATAGACAACGACTACCCGGGATTCGGGGCCACCCACGAAGACAGGGCCGGAGAGATAGTGGCCGGCAATACTTTCGACTATCCCTACATCCACGGGAAAGCCCTCCTGAAACTGGGCCACCCGTTCTTCTCCATGTCATCAGAAGCGTTCTGCACGGGAGAGACGGAGGCGAAGTTCATAGACCTTATCTGCGGCAAGCAGGGCGGGGACAAATACCCCGTCTTCCCCGAAGAGCTCCGAGACGCCCTGTCCGCAAGTCTCGACAAAGGCTGCAATCTGCTGCTGTCCGGAGCGAACATCGCTTCCGACGGAGACCCTCAGACAAAAGAATTCACCTCCTCCTCTCTCGGATACAAGCTCAGCACCCCGAGCGGCAGCCGGAGCGGGAGAATCGGTGGAATGCGCTACTCAAGCAGCCTCAACGACAAAATCTATTGCGTGGAGAATCCGGACGGCATCTTCCCGTCCCGAAAGGGGGCGGGAGTGTGGCTGCGCTACCCCCACGGCTCCTACGCCGCGGCCACTTTCTTCACGACAGAACTCTACCGGGTGGCATCAATTGCCGTCCCGATAGAGACCCTGCTCGACGAAAAAGACAGGTTAAAGATATTCCGGACCGTATCAGAGTACTTTGACGGGGGCCCCGAACCAGTGGATCATCATCAGATAGATAAGCCCTGAGATGAGGAGCACCGCCGGGATCGTAATCACCCAGGCGACGACTATGTTCTTGGCGGTAATCCATTTGACACTCTTCACGCCCCTCGTCAGACCGGTGCCTATGATGGAGCCGGTAATCGTGTGGGTCGTACTTACCGGGATTCCGAAGAGAGCCGTCATTATCAGAGTGGCGGCGCCCGAACCCTCCGCGCAGAAACCCTGCATAGGGGTCAGCTTGCTCAAGCCGTCCCCGAGGGTGCGTATGACTTTCCAACCTCCGGTGACGGTGCCCAGCGCGATGAGAGCGTAGCAGAGCATCTCCAGCCACAGCGGCACGAAAAAGCCGGTATGTCCGGCTGCGAGCGCAGCCTCGTGAGGGCCGGAATAGAGGAAGCGGAGCACGGCGCTGTCAGGATTGGACGCACAGGCCGAAGCGAGCAGCACGGCGATTATTCCCATGGTCTTCTGCCCGTCGTTGGCTCCGAAGCCCATCGAAAACTCGGCGCAGGATATCACCTGCAGGACGCGGAAAAGCTTGTCCGTCTTGCGGGCCTTGCACTTGCGGAAGATGAAAAGAAAGAGGCAGTTGAAAAAGAAACCCATCGCCATACCGATCAGAGGCGCTATCACGATGAAAGCCACAGTCTTGAGGATTCCGCTCATAACGAGGTGCTTGGCCCCGTACACAAACCACACCGGGCCGATGAGACCGCCTATCAGGGCGTGCGAGGCCGATATCGGCAGACCGCAGCGCGAGCAGAAGAAGACCCAGAACACGGAGCCGAGCAGGGCGGCGAGGATGACATAGACGTCGATGCAGTTTTCGCTCACTATGCCGCTTCCCATCGTGGACGCGACGGTGAGGTCGAAGAAAAACAGGGCGGAAAAAATCCAGAACGCGGACCAGGCCACGGCGACCTTGGGAGAGAGCGCCTTGGTGGCCACGGCCGAGGCGATGCAGTTGGCCGCATCGTTCATGCCGTTGGTGAAGCTGAAGGCGAGGGCGAGCAGCGCGGTGATGAATACGATTATGAGCATCCTATCCCAACTTTACGACTATGCTTCTGACCGTGCTGGAAAGAGCCTTGGCCACATCCGAGGTGTCTTCCACGGCCTGGATGATATTCTTCTTCTTGACAAGCTCGATCGGGTCTTTTTCAAACTCGAAAAGATTGCTCATATACGACTCGTAGATGTCATCCACGATATGTTCGTTCTCCTTGATGATGTCGCACAGACGGTCAAGTTCCCTGGCCTTGTCACGCATGTTGTCCAGCAGCCCCGTGATTTCAAGGATTATCTCCGCGTCACGCAGGACATACTCGGCAATCTCGATGACCTTGTGGCTCGGATCCCTTGGCTGGTAGATGGCGATTTTCTTGGAGCAGTCCCTGATGCAGTCGAGGAAAGTGTCCATGTCCTCGGCCATCTGGTGGATGTCCTCCCTGTCGAAAGGGGTCACCACGGCGTCGAGCACCTCGTCGATGATCTTGTCGGTGATGTGGTCTCCGAGAGTTTCGCATTCCTTGATGCGGTGCGCGTAGTCCCTGCGGATTTCGGCATCTTCCTCCTTGGTCTGTTCAAGAAGCAGCCGTGCGGCGTTTTTGATGTTCTCCGCCGACTGCACGAACATCGGGAAGAAACGCTTTTCCTTCACGACAAAAAATTGAAGGAGCTTGTCAATTTTCATATTTGTAGTGGATTTTTATCTGACTTATACCAATCGATGAACTTCCCTATGCCCTCGTGGAGGGTCACCCCCGGCCGATAGCCGAAATCCCTTTCGAGCTTGGAGGTGTCGGCGTAGGTCTGATACACGTCGCCCGGCTGCATCGGCATCATAAGCTTCTGCGCAGGACGGCCGCACGATGACTCTATCTCACTTATGAAATCCATAAGACGTACGGGATTGCTGCAGCCGATGTTGTAAACTTCCGTCTCCGCCGGGGCCCTGTCCAGCACGCGCACCACCCCTTCGACTATGTCGTCGATATAGGTGAAGTCACGCATCATGTCTCCGTTGTTGAAGACCTTTATCGGCCGCCCTTCCATGATTGCGGAGGCGAAGAGCATAGGGGACATGTCCGGCCGTCCCCAAGGGCCGTAAACGGTAAAGAAACGAAGTCCCGTGGAGCGTATGCCGTAGAGCTTGGAGTAGCAGCAGGCCATCAGTTCGTTCGCCTTCTTGGTGGCGGCATAGAGGCTCACGGGATTGTCCACCCTGTCATCCTCGCTGAACGGGGTCTTCTCGTTGCCTCCATAGACACTGCTCGAACTCGCATACACGAGATGCTCCACAGGGAAATGCCGGCAGCATTCGAGCACGTTCACGAAGCCCGCCAGATTGCTGTCCACGTAGGCCCAGGGGTTCTCGATGGAGTAGCGGACACCGGCCTGCGCCGCCAGATTGACCACGCGGTCGAACTTCTCCTCCCCGAACAGGCGCGGAAGCGCCTCCCTGTCCGAGATATCCATCTTTATGAAACGGAATCCGGCCTCGGGCGAAAGTTCGGCAAGGCGGGCCTCCTTGAGGACGACCGGATAGTAGTCGTTAAGATTGTCTATGCCGACGACTTCAACTCCCTTTTCAAGCAGCCGCCTCGATAAATGGAAGCCGATGAAACCGGCCGCCCCTGTCACCAGAACCTTCATTCTTTATTGTTTTTTGTCGTATTCCGAAAATCTCGAATTGTTTGAAACATACTCCGGCACCGTCTTTTTCATCAATATGACCATCTGAGGAATCTCCACCGACCTGCTCAGCTTCTCAAGTTCATCCACGACCTTGAGAACCTCTTTCCAGTCGCATTGGCGCACCCGGGCTATGCGTATCTTTGAATGCTCCGTCGGCTCCGTGTTCTCAACGTTGGAGAGGACCTCCTCATAGAGTTTCTCCCCGGGACGAAGCCCCGTATAGGAAATCTTTATGTCCTTGTCGGGCACAAGACCGGACAGCTCTATCATGCGCCTCGCCAGAGAGTCTATCTTGACCGGCTGCCCCATGTCGAAGACGCAGATGCGGTTCTCCGTCTTCAGCGTGGCGGCCTCCATCACAAGGCGGCAGGCTTCCGGAATGGTCATGAAGAAGCGGGTTATGTTCTTGTCCGTGACGGTGACCGGCCCCCCGGAGGCAATCTGCTCGCGGAAGCGCGGGATGACCGAGCCGTTGGAGCCGAGCACGTTGCCGAAGCGCGTCGTGACGAACTTCGTCTCCCCTTCAGTCTCCCCGTTCTCGATGGCGAGGCCGAGACTCTGCACGTAGATTTCGGCGAGCCGCTTGGTGCAGCCCATGATGTTGGTGGGGTTGACCGCCTTGTCCGTGGAAATCATCACCATCTTCTTCACCCCGTACTCCACGCACTTGTCCGCCACGTTGCGCGACCCCACCACGTTGACCAGCACCGCCTCGCAGGGGTTCTCCTCCATCAGCGGGACATGCTTGTAGGCCGCCGCATGGAAGACTATCTGCGGACGGTACGTCCTGAACGCGTAATCAAGTCTCGGAACCTGCCTGACATCCCCTATCACCGGCACATATTCTATCTGAGGGAACGTTCTGTCGAGTTCGAGCCGGAGGTTGTGCATGGGGGTCTCGGCGTTGTCGTAAAGCACCAGTTTGCGGACTCCGAACCCGGCCAGCTGACGGCAGAGCTCCGAACCTATCGAGCCGGCCGCCCCCGTCACCATCACCACCTTGTCCTTGAACTCCGAGCGGATGGCGTCGAGGGAGATTTTTATCTCCTCCCTGCCGAGAAGGTCCTCTATGGCGACTTCCCGCACGTTCAACTTGCTCTCCCCGTTGGAGCCGAGCTCGTCTATCGTCGGCACTATCAGCATCTTGAGCCCGTACTTGGTGCACAGACCCACAAGTTCGCCCTGCTCCCGCTGCACGTCCGTGTCGTTCGCGAAGATGATCCCCCCGAGGGAGAGGGATTCCACGCCTCTCTCGAAGTCCTTCTCGTCTCCGAAAACATAGACCTGCTTGTCGAAGAACATGGTGTCCTTGAGGCCCGGATCCGTGGAGAAGAAGCCGATGACATTATAGTGGCTCGAATCGCGGAGCCTGGTGACCGTGGCGACGGACTTGTCGCTGATGCCATAGACCAGCACCCTCATCCTTTTCTGAATCTCCCTCACGCGGGACTTGTAGCTGTCATAGACCACAATCATCAGAAGACGCACCATGCAGAGCGTCACCAGCGAAATCAGCGCGTCGCCCAGAAGCATCAGCAGCACCGGAGTGGAAAAGAAGCCGAAGACAAGAACGGCGACCCCCATAATCAGAGCCTTGCCCATGGCCGCGCCCCCGAAAACGGCGGTGTCCTTGAAGGTGAAATGCCGTATCACTATCGTGTACGTCTTCAGCACGTAGAACATCAGAGCGGAAGCTGACAGCGACGAAAGCCCCCAGACGATGTTGAACGCCCTCGACTCGACCGCATCGACCCTGCAGAAAAAGGCGATGATGGCGACCACGATTGAGACTACCAGCGAAATGGCAAGATCCATCGCGAAAACGAACCTCTTGTCAAGAAATCTATGTTTAAATCTATCGAGCATATTTTTGCTGCTGGGGGGGGGTAATCATTGTAAATTATTGATTGCTAGAATTTTATTGCCAGGTTTATTCCTACTGCACCGGACGGCGGATCCACCAGGGCCGGGCTCAGGGCCACATCCGAGCGCAGGAGCTTCATGGCCGGTTCAAGCAGCCGTTCCCCGATGCGGGCGCTCAAAATGCCCATGCCGGCGCCGGCCAGAACATCGCTCAGCCAGTGCTCATCATTGCGGACACGCATCATCCCGACGCCGGCGGCAAAAGCATATGCGCACGCTCCCCAGCCCCAGCCATACTCCATACGTATGAACTCGGCGCCGGCGAAGGCTATTCCGCTGTGTCCCGAAGGGAAGGAACGGTCGTCATTTCCGTTCGGTCTGGGAGAATTCACCAGAGACTTCACGGTCTGTGTCAGAACGACGATGCTCGCGCCGGAAAAGGCGAAAACCAGGGCTCTCCCGGCCAGATTATGTTCAGAGCGCACTCCAAGAACGCCCAGACCCACGGCAAAGGCGAAAGGCACATACTGAAGATAATCATCGATGAAGACTTCACGGCCGCCGCCTCTCCAGGCAAGGGCCCTCTCCCTGACATAATTGTCGAAACTCTCATGCGCGAAACAGTGCAAAAGGACTCCGGAGCTCAGAAGCACCGCCGGTGCGACCATCCCGCTCATCCCGAACCCCGTATCGCGTCCCGAAACCCCGCCTGCATCCAACCTGTCCGGATACTCCGGGGCAAACTGCCCGCAGGCCGGGCCGCAGGCGCAGCACAGAATCGACAGGGAGAGGATAAGTTTCGAAAGGAAGGTCATCTGCCTTTGTACATCTGCTCGTAATACTTCTCGTATTCGCCGCTCGTCACCCTGTCCATCCACTCCTGATTGTCAAGGTACCAGCGCACCGTCTTCTCTATCCCTTCCTCGAACTGGAGCGACGGCTCCCAGCCCAGCTCCCGCTTGAGCTTGCCCGAGTCTATCGCGTAGCGCAGGTCGTGCCCCGCGCGGTCCGTCACATGAGTTATCAGATCCTCGTCGGCCCCCTCCGGACGGCCAAGAACCCTGTCCGTCACCTTTATGAGGGTCCTTACGATGTCGATGTTCTTCCACTCGTTGAATCCCCCGATGTTGTAGGTGTCGGCCACCTTCCCCCTATGGAAGATGACATCGATGGCCCGCGCGTGGTCCTCCACGTACAGCCAGTCGCGCACGTTCTGGCCCTCCCCATAGACGGGAAGCGGCTTGCGATGGCGGATATTGTTGACAAAGAGAGGAATGAGCTTCTCCGGGAACTGGTACGGGCCGTAGTTGTTAGAGCAGTTCGTCACGATGGTGGGCATCCCGTAGGTGTCGTGGAAGGCGCGGACGAAATGGTCGCTCGACGCCTTGCTCGCGCTGTACGGGCTGTGGGGATTGTATTTTGTGTCTTCGGTGAAGAACTTGTCCCCGAAAGGACCGCCTCCGCACTCCCCGCTCCCCGGACATCCCTCCGGGCGGTTCATCTCCAAAGCTCCGTAAACCTCATCGGTGGATATGTGATAAAAACGCTTCCCCTCGTACTTCTCCGGCAGGCTCTCCCAATATTGGCGCGACGCCTGAAGCATGCTCAGAGTCCCGAGCACGTTGGTCTTCGCGAAGGTGAACGGATCCCTTATGCTCCTGTCCACGTGGCTCTCGGCCGCAAGATGAATCACCCCGTCCACTTTCTCCTCCCGCATCAGGGAGAGCATCGCGTCGAAATCGCACACATCAGCACGCACGAAACGGTAGTTCGGCATTTTCTCTATGTCGCGAAGATTCTCAAGATTCCCGGCGTAGGTCAGCTTGTCCACGTTGATTATCCTGTATCCGGGGTAGCTCTTCACGAACAGGCGGACGACATGACTTCCGATGAAGCCTGCTCCGCCGGTGATGATGATTGAGCGATTCTGGTTCATACTCGCTGGTTTGAAGGTCTAATTTTTACCATTTATCGCACAAAAATAGTTAAATTTGCCCAAAATGACAACCAGACCACCCATATATCTATATACGGACGGAGCGGCAAGCGGAAACCCGGGACCCGGAGGCTACGGGGCGGTGCTCAAGTGCGGAAGTCTCGAGAGGGAGCTTTCGGGAGGCTACGCCCTCACCACCAACAACCGGATGGAGCTGCTCGCGGTGATCCGCGGCCTCGAGGCCATACGCTGGGAGGGGGCGGAGGTGGCGGTGTTCAGCGACTCGACCTACGTGGTGAACACCATCACGAAAGGCTGGAAGAGGAAGAAGAACCAGGACCTTTGGGAGCGCTTCGATGAGCTCTCAAGCCGCTTCAACCTGAGTTTCAACTGGATAAAAGGACACGCCGGACACCCGGAGAACGAACGCTGCGACCGTCTGGCGGTGGCGGCCTATTCGCGGCCGGGCCTTCCGGAGGACAGCGGATACCAAGACACAAAGACACAGTAACATATATGCAGAACGACAAAATAGTGGTGGGCATCACCCAGGGTGATTCCAACGGAATCGGATACGAAGTCATCATCAAAGCCCTCGCGGACCCGAGGATACTGGACCAGTTCACACCCGTGATCTACGGCTCCTCGAAGCTTTTCGGTTTCTACCGGAAATCCATCCCGGAGGTGGAGCAGATGGACACCAACGCCATCGGCAGCGCCGATGAGGCGCACCCCAAACGCATCAACATAGTCAACTGCCTGCCGGACAGCACCTACGCCGAACCGGGCCAGGCCACGCCGGAGTCTGCCAAAGGCGCGATACTTTCGCTCCAGACAGCTCTCAAAGAACTGAAGGAGGGCAAGATAGACGCCCTTGTCACGGGGCCGATCAACAAAAAGGCCATGTCCAACGAGGGCTTCGGCTTCCCGGGCCACACCGAATACATCCAGAACGCATTCGGGGTCAAGGACGTGGCGATGTTCATGGTCAGCCACAGGCTGAAACTGGCGGTGGTCACCGGACACGTTCCGCTCAAGGACGTCGCGTCACAGATCACCGAAGAGAAGATTCTGAGCAAGCTGCGCCTGATCAATCAGTCGCTCAAGCAGGATTTCGTCATCGACCAGCCCAAGATAGCCGTCCTCAGCCTCAACCCGCACAGCGGAGACGGAGGACTTCTCGGCAGCGAGGAGCAGGACATCATCATCCCGGCCATACGCAAGGCCACCGAAGAGGGAATCCTCGCCTTCGGCCCGTTCTCCCCGGACGGATATTTCGGCCTGAGCCACTACGAGAATTTCGACGCCACCCTCGCGATGTACCACGACCAGGGGCTGTCGCCGTTCAAGTCCCTCTCCTTTGAGGACGGGGTCAATTTCACAGCCGGACTTCCGGTAGTCCGCACTTCCCCTGACCACGGCACGGCGTTCGAGATGGCCGGACGCGACGAGGCGGACCCGCGCTCGATGCGCGCGGCGATATTCACCGCCATCGACATCTTCCGCAACCGCCGCAGGTGGCAGGAACTTCAGGAAGGCAAGATGCAGGAGAGAAGGCTTGCCGAGAACGAAAAGCGCGAGCGCCCCGGCAGACAGCAGATCGCCTAGCGCCCGTACCCTCCCGAACTGACAGCCCTTGAGACGGCGGCGGCCATTTCAAGGGCTTTAGAAGCTAGCTTCTTAGAGTCCGTATTTGCCGGACTGCTCACGGGTGAGTTCGGCGAGGGTCTCGGGACTGAAATAGTCGATCCTCATCGCCCTCTTGACCTCCGATAGAGTCCGGGCGGCCACCTCGCGGGCAGCCTCCGAGCCCTTGCGAAGCACCTCATACACGTAGGGAATGTCTTTCTCAAGTTCGGCGCGGCGCTCCCTTATCGGGGCGAGCGTGTCGTTGAGGACGGCGTTCAGGAAGGTCTTTATCATCATGTCCCCGAGACCTCCTGCCCTGTACTGCGCCTTGACCTCGTCAAGAGACGAGAAGTCGAAGCTCTGCTTCTTGCCGTGGAAACAGTCCGCAAACTTCAGGAAATGCTCCGGAAGGCAGAAAGCGTCGAGATAGGTGAACACTGTGTTGCCCTCCACCTTGCCGGGGTCAGAGACCTGAAGATGTCCCGGATCGGTGTACATGCTCTTCACCTTGGCCCAAACGTCCTCCGCCGAATCGGAAAGATAGATGCAGTTGCCGAGCGACTTGCTCATCTTCGCCCGTCCGTCCGTACCCGGAAGACGGCGGCACGCGCTGCTGTCGGGAAGCAGGATCTCCGGCTCCACGAGTACCGGGGCATAGGTGGAGTTGAACTTGCGCACTATCTCCCTGGTCTGCTCGATCATCGGCTCCTGATCCTCCCCCACCGGCACCGTGTCGGCCTTGAAGGCGGTGATGTCGGCGGCCTGGCTGATCGGGTAGCAGAAGAAGCCCACCGGAGTTCCGGCCTTGTTGTCGGAACCGTCGGCGCTGTCTGAGAACCCGCGGAGCTGTATCTCCTGCTTGACGGTGGGATTGCGCTGAAGCCTCTGCACCGTCACGAGGTTCATATAGAAGAAAGTAAGCTCCGTAAGCTCGCTCACCTGCGACTGGATGAAGAGAGTGGACTTCTCCGGATCCAGCCCGGCTGACATATAGTCGAGGGCGACTTCGATGATGTTGTCGCGCACCTTCTGCGGATTGTCGGCATTGTCCGTCAGGGCCTGCGCATCCGCTATCATGATGAAAATCTTGTCGAAAAGCCCGCTGTTCTGAAGCTCAACGCGACGGCGCAGCGAGCCGACATAGTGACCTATGTGGAGGCGGCCGGTAGGACGGTCGCCGGTAAGGATAATCTTGCCCATATCAGTCTTTTACGCTGGTCAACGCCTCACGCACCTTGGCTTCGATCTCCTGGCACAGCTCCTCGTTGTCCTTGAGCAGCTGCTTCACTGCGGCCATCCCCTGGGCCAGCTTCTGGTCATTGTAGCTGAACCAGCTGCCGCTCTTGTGCACGATGTCGAAAGACACCGCCAGATCCACGATTTCGGCGATATGCGAGATGCCCTCGCCATAGACGATGTCGAACTCCGCCTTCTTGAAAGGAGGGGCCATCTTGTTCTTGACCACCTTCACCTTGGTGCGGTTGCCAAGGGCCTCGTCCCCGTCCTTGAGCTGGGTGGTGCGGCGCACGTCCAGACGGACGGAAGCATAGAACTTCAGGGCGTTTCCGCCGGTGGTGGTCTCAGGGTTGCCGAACATCACTCCGATCTTCTCGCGCAGCTGGTTGATGAATATGCAGCAGGTGTTGGTCTTGGCGATGTTGGCGGTGAGCTTGCGCAGAGCCTGGCTCATCAGGCGGGCCTGCAGTCCGACCTTGTTGTCCCCCATCTCCCCTTCGATTTCGGCCTTCGGGGTGAGGGCGGCCACTGAATCTATCACGATGATGTCGATGGCGCCGCTCCGGATGAGGTTGTCGGCTATCTCAAGGGCCTGCTCCCCGTTGTCCGGCTGCGAAATGAGGAGGGTCTCGAGATTGACCCCGAGCGCATGGGCGTAACTTCTGTCGAAAGCGTGCTCGGCATCTATCATCGCGGCTATGCCGCCTGCCTTCTGGGCCTCGGCGATGGCATGGATGGCGAGGGTCGTCTTACCGCTGGACTCCGGTCCGTAGATCTCCACGATGCGGCCTCTCGGATATCCGCCGATGCCGAGCGCGTGGTCGAGGGCTATCGAGCCCGACGGGATGACCTGCACGTCCCACTTGGGCTGGTCTCCCAGAGTCATTATGGTGCCCTTTCCGTAATCTTTTTCAATCTTGTCGATGGTGGCCTGCAGCGCCTTGAGTTTCGCGGCGTTCACCTCCTGCCCCTGTACTTCAACTTCTTTAGCCATAAAGTCTTTGTTTTTAATAAATTATAAGTTTTTCTATAGTTTGTGAACCGTAAAAAATTTTACACTTCAGCTTGTGGCGCACCGCGCCAAATCAAGACAAAGATAGGAACAGTTTGGAGAATTTCAAAACAGTTCCTAATTTTGCGGAACGTATCTTTAAAGTGGTGTCGGATGAAAGATAAACTCTTGGGCAAAAGCCTTGAAGAACTTCAGGAAGCGGCCGTATCCTGCGGCCTGAAGCCGTTTGTGGGAAAGCAGCTCTCCGACTGGCTGTACGTAAAGAGAGTCCGCTCCTGGGACAGGATGGTCAACGTCTCCAAGGCCTCAAGAGAGGCCCTCGCCGGGAAGTTCGAGCTCGGCGTCACGCCGCCGGCAGGACGGGCGCTCTCATCCGACGGCACGGCCAAATACCTTTTTCCGGTAAGCTGCCCCCGTCCGGACGGGCCGGAGGAGTCGATGGTGGAGGCGGTGGTGATTCCCGATGCGGAGCGCCGCACGCTCTGCGTCAGCTCCCAGGCCGGATGCCGCATGGGATGCCACTTCTGCATGACCGGAAGGCAGGGCTTCCACGGCAGCCTGGACCGCGCCGACATCCTCAACCAGTTCCTGAGCATCGACGAGTCGGCCGATCTTACGAACGCCGTCTTCATGGGGATGGGAGAGCCGATGGACAACTACTCCGAGGTCATCGCCGCCATAGGCGTGCTGACAGCCCCGTGGGGCTTTGCCTGGAGTCCCAAGAGAGTGACCGTCAGCACAGTCGGGGTCATCCCGGAGCTCAAAAGATATCTGGATGAAAGCCGCTGCCACATCGCGGTGAGCCTCCACAATCCCTTCCACGACGAGCGAGCCTCGATGATGCCTTCAGAGAAGGCCTGGCCGATAGCCGACGTCGTACAGCTGCTGAGGGGCTACGACTTCAGCGGGCAGAGGAGAATAAGTTTCGAATACACGATGTTCTCGGGATTCAACGATGACAAGCGCCACGCCGACGCCCTCATCCGCCTGCTTCGCGGGCTTGAATGCCGGGTCAACCTCATACGCTTCCACAAAATCCCTGATTTCCCGTATGAGAGCACATCCGAAAAGAAGATGGAAGATTTCAGGGACAGACTCAACAACAACGGAATACTATGTACAATAAGAGCATCGAGAGGGGAAGACATATTCGCGGCCTGCGGGCTGCTTGCCGGTCAGCATTCGCAGCGGTCCTGATGATGGCCGGCTGCCTGACGGCGGCTTCCCAGCAATACCCCAACGGGCTGTCGGTGGACAGCGCCGACCCCGCACGCGACTCGGTCTTCATCCGCCAGATACGCAGCAAGATGAACTACATACGCGCCCACGAGCACAGGCCGACGGTAGCCCTGCTCCTCTCCGGAGGCGGCGCGAAGGGAGCCGCCGAAGTCGGGGTGATACGGTATCTCGAAGAAATCGGAATGCCGGTGGACATGGTTCTCGGAACGAGTATCGGCGGCCTCATCGGCGGCCTCTACTCGGTGGGCTACAGGACGGAAGAATTCGAGGAGCTCTTCACCACCCAGGACTGGGGGGTCATGCTTTCCGACGCCATACCGCAGGAATACGTCCCGTACGCCACGAAGATGTACAACGCCCGATATGTCCTGACCATTCCGTTCCACAACGCCGTGGAAGTGCTGGACGAAAAGCAGTCCCTCGTCAGCTCCCTGCCTTCCGGCTATGCTTACGGTTTCAACGTCAACAACCTCCTCTCCAGCCTCACCGTGGGATATCAGGACAGCCTGGCGTTCCGCGACCTGCCGACCCCGTTTGTGTGCGTAGCCACGGACGTGGTCTCCAACAAGGCCAAGAACTGGGGCTCGGGCTCGCTCAATACCGCGATGCGCTCCACCATGTCCATCCCCGGCCTGTTCGCGCCCGTCCGCACCGAAGGGATGATTCTTGTGGACGGAGGCACGCGCAACAACTTCCCCGCCGACATCGCGAGGGCGATGGGGGCCGACTATATAATAGGAATCGAACTTTCCGACCTCCAGCCAGGCTATGACCAGATCAACAATCTCGGAGACATCGTCAACCAGTTCATCAGCATGCTCGGGAAAGACGCCTTCGACAAGAACGTCCCCATTCCGGACATCCTCATCAAACCGGCCATTTCGGAATACAACATGCTGAGTTTCAACAGAGCCGCAGTTGACACGATGATGCTGCGCGGCTACGAGGCAGCTCTCGGCAAAAAAGACGCGCTCCTGCAGCTCAGAGACGAAGTGGGCCGCGCCAAGGCGAAAGAGGTCGGCAGGAAAGCCGTCAACATCGCCCTCACTCCCGTAAAAGTGGGTGAAGTGGAGTTCAGCGGAGTGAGCGGGAACGAGGAGAAAATGCTGTCCGCCCTGATCGGAATCGAGCCGGGCGAGAGTCTGGACAAGGCCGCCATCGATGATGCGATGTGCAAGCTCCAGGCCACCGGAGCCTTCGCGTCCGTAAAATATTCCCTGCTCGGAAGCGAAGAACCCTACAGACTCGTCTTCGAATGCGTCACCTCCCCGACCAACAGCCTGGGAATCGGGATGAGGACGGACACGGTAGAATGGGTGTCAATGCTCTTCAACGTCGGGTTCAACACCAACCGCCTGACAGGTTCGCACCTCAACCTCAGCGCCAAGATAGGCCAGAACCTCAAAGCCGGCGTCCACTATGCCTACAAGCACGCCGGAATGCCGACCGTCAACGTCGAAGCCATGGCCTACAGATACAAGGGCAGCATCTCGGAGGGGGCCGATGCGCTGCAGATGGACGCATCGTTCCGGGGACACAGGGAGCAGCTCTACCTTACCGACGTGCGCTGGACCAAGGCCAACTTCAAGCTGGGCATAAAGAACGACTGCTACTCGTTCAACGAAAGAACGGTGTTCGGCAACATGATTGAGGCCAATCTCGGCAGCAGCGCGCTGAAAGGCGACTTCGTGGGAGCGTTCGCCAAAGGCAACTGGTACTCCTTCGACGATTTCTACTACCCGTCCAAGGGGGCGAGCCTCGCCATGACGGTGAACTACGATTTCTTCAGACGCGCCCACAAGGACTTCAACCCGATTCTGACGATCGGGGCAGATTACAAAAAAGTCTTCCCGACAAGCGAAAAAGTGGCGATAATCGCCGACCTGCACGCGCGCAGCATCATCAATGACGGGGCCAACGACCGTGACAACGTCTCCGCGCAGATGTCAATGATGCACAGCAACATCTTCGGAGGCTTCATCAAAGGCCGCTTCACGGAACTCCACGTGCCTTTCTTCGCCCTCAACAGCGTCGCGTTCGCCGCCGACCACATCGCGACCGCCGTGCTCGAATGCAGGTTCAATCCGTACAAAAAGCTGTATTTCTCGGCCATGGCCGGCCTGGAGGAAAGCAATGAGAGCCTTTCCGACTTCATCACCAAGTTCAATCCGGACTGCGTAGCCCTCGGAGTCGAGGCGGCATATAATTTCATCGGCGGTCCGATCAAGTTCAACGCGCACTGGTCCAAGGCCTTCGGCTGGGGGGCCTATGCTTCGCTGGGATTCGATTTCTGAGAGGATGGACGAAAGGGGGAAGAAAGTGCTCTCGCAGATGCAGGCCCTGTGCGCACGCCGGGAATACTGCATCGCAGACATACGCAAAAAGCTCTCTGACAGGCTGGAAGGAGACCCGGAAGCGGAGGAGGAGGAGATTCTCTCCTCGCTCCTAAAGGACAAGTTCGTGGACGAGCGGCGCTACGCCTCGGCCTTCGTGTCCGAAAAATCATCTCTCACGGGATGGGGTCCGCTAAAGATCCGGAGGGCCCTGTCCGCCAAGGGGGTGGCCGCCGAGGTGATCGACGCCGCACTGTCGGAGATGGACAGGGACAAGGCTGACACGAAGCTGGAAAAACTCCTGTCCGCCAAATGGCGCACTCTACAGGGAGACCCGCAGGCCAGGCTGAAACTTCTGCGTCACGCTCTTTCAAGAGGATATCTCTACGATGAAGTCCGCCCGATTGCGGAAAGGCTCACTTCCGGGCGGGACGCAGACGAAATTTGACGTTGCGGTAGCCCTCCCCCTCCACGATTCCCTCCTCCACGAAGCCGAGCCGGCGATAAGCTTCGCCCCCGTCCTGCGCAGCGGCATCGGCGTAGCTCATTATGTCATCCGGCCCCACATCATCGATGAAGGCAGCGAGAAGCTTGCCCATCCCGCCGATGACGCGCAGTCCCGGAAGGGAAGCGTAACGCACCCATTCATAAGAACTTATCTTCACCCCGTCCTTAATCCAGCGCCGTGCGTTCGAGAAAGTCGCCACAGCGACCAGGGTCCCTTCGGGCAACTTCTCCTCTCCTTTCCCGGTACTCCTCTCCACGAAGAGGCCGTAGCGGTAGCGGCTGCCGGTGCTCCCCAGACGATGATTGTCTTCAAGAAAGGCCGCCGCACAGCCCTTGTCGATGCGGCGGACGGAGCAGTTGCGTGCGAATATGCCCCTGGAAGGCCCCACTCTACCGGCCCTCTTCACTGAGGGCCTCGTTGAAGCACTTGCGGCACAGAGGCTCATAGACATCCTTTTCTCCGAGAAGAACCAGATCCCGGCTCTTGCTCAGGCGGTGGGAATGGTTGGCGAGATTGCCGCACCTTACGCAGATGGCATGCACCTTCTGCACGTCCTCCGCCACGGCCATCAACTTGGGGATGGGCCCGAACGGAACACCCATATAATCGGTATCCAGCCCCGCTACAATGACCCTCACCCCCCTGTCCGCAAGATTCTGACACACGTCCACAAGGCTTTCATCGAAGAACTGGGCTTCATCCACCCCCACCACCTGCACTTCGTCCTCGATGGAGAGCATCTCGGAAGCTTTGGCGACGGGGACGGAAGTGAGTTTATGGAAATCATGAGAGACCACCTCGACATCGGAATAGCGCTTGTCTATGGCCGGCTTGAAGATGGCGATTTTCTGGTTGGCGAACTGTGCGCGGCGCAGACGCCGGATGAGCTCCTCCGTCTTGCCGGAAAACATCGAGCCGCAGACGACCTCTATACAGCCCGATTTTTTGTGATTTTCAGAAAACATTGCGTAGATTTGCAGAGTTAGGGCGACAAAGATAGTAATTTTGCCCTGCATTGACGCAGTGAGAGGAAGACTTTACATAGTGCCGACGCCGGTGGGCAATCTGGAAGACATGACCCTCAGGGCCATACGGGTGCTGAAGGAGGCCGACCTGATATTGGCCGAGGACACCCGCACGAGCGCCGTGCTGCTCTCCCGCTACGAAATCAAGGGGCGGCTGCTCTCCCACCACAAGTTCAACGAACACCGGACGGCGGAAGTGATCCGGGACAGGATTCTCGCCGGGGAGAGTGTGGCTCTCATCAGCGATGCCGGCACTCCGGGGATTTCGGATCCGGGATTCCTGCTTGCCAGAACCTGCGCGGAAGAGGGCATCGAAGTGAGCACCCTGCCCGGGGCCACGGCCTGCATCCCGGCCGTAGTCTCGTCGGGACTCCCCTGCGACCGCTTCTGCTTCGAGGGTTTCCTCCCGCAGAAAAAGGGGCGGCTCACCAGACTTGAAAATCTTACAAACGAAACGAGAACTATGATATTCTACGAATCCCCGAGGCGTCTGGTGAAGACGCTCGAACAATTCTCGCAGGTCTTCGGAGAGGGGCGCGCCTGCAGCGTCTCCCGCGAGATTTCCAAGCTGCACGAGGAGCACTTCCGAGGCAGCCTGAGTGAAGTGGCGGAGCATTTCCGCGAGCAGGAGCCGAAAGGCGAGATAGTAATCTGCGTGGCCGGACTTCCGCAGGAGGGACAGCACGAACACCGCAACAAATATCGGACAGAGGAGGGAGAACATGGAGAGCGGGAAGAATCCGAAGAAGAAATATAGCGCCACCTCTTTCAAGATCGGGGTCATCGCCCTCACCTTCCTTATCATCGGCTATCAGACGGCTGTCTTCATCCACAGGTCAGCCATACTGCGCATAGAGTCGCTGCGGGATCATCCGGACACGGTGTATATCGCCGCCGCGCCGCCGCAGTCTTCCGCAGGCGGTTCCGCACCACAATCTCCTGTGACCGCCTCCGCGACGCAGCCCGGGAGAAAATCCGTCTCCGAGGGGAGCACCCAAAGCCCCGGGCCGCCCGCCGACACCGTCCGCAGATACGCACAGCACAGTCCCGTCGTCAAGATGGTCAGGGAACAGAGCAGAAAGGCGGAAAGCTTCTCCTTCAATCCAAATACGGCCCCGGTGGAGGATCTGCTAAGGCTCGGCTTCAGCGAGAAGCAGGCCGCCGCGATAGACAATTACCGCAAGAAGGGTGGGAAGTTCCGGCGCAAAGAGGATTTCGCCAAGTCTTTCGTGGTCTCGGACAAGATTTATCGCAGACTGGAGGAATTCATCGACATACCCCTCACCGACATCAACCGGGCGGACTCCGCCGCGTTCGACGCCCTTCCGGGCATAGGTCCTTACTTCGCCGCGAAGATGGTGGAGTACAGACAGAAGCTGGGCGGATATTCCCACCCCGGGCAGCTGCTGGACATCTACAACTTCGGCGAGGAGAGATTCAAGCTTCTCATGGACTTGATATGCTGCTCTCCGCCACAAGCATACCCGCTGTGGACTCTGCCGGAGGACAGCCTGCGGCTTCATCCGTACATTGCAGGATGGGCGGAAGCCCGTGGCATCGTCCGCTTCAGGGAGAACAGTCCTCCGGACAGCCTGACGGTCGAGGCTCTGTCCCGCAGCGGAGTCCTCCCGGAGGACCGGGCGGCCAAGCTCGCCCGCTGCCGCATCGCGGCACCGCCGCAGGATTAGAAGCTGTCAGTATGCATTTTTCCTTATTCTGTACGTTTTTTGTATTTTTGCGAATATTGGACAAAGTCGAATACGACAAGCCGTTCCTCGCCTCCGGCAAGCAAATCATCCGTCTCGGCATCAACTTCTCCTCAAAGACCCGCTGCGTGGACGGCTGGAAGATGTCTTAAGTACCAACGACGAACCCACTTATTTGTCGGATTTGAGCATTTTTGAGTGAATTATTTGTCGTATTTGAGCATTTTCTTTATCTTTGCGCTTCATTGACAAATAATTACAATGATCGAGAAAAAGTACATAAAAAGGAATGTCGATGAGCAGCTGCTGGCATGGAAAAATTCGGCGATGCGCAAACCCTTGCTGATAAGAGGCGCCAGACAGGTCGGCAAATCGTCGGCGGTGAAACATCTTGGGGACTCCTTCACCCATTTTGCGGAAATCAATTTTGAAAAACAGCGGGCTGTCAAGGATTTTTTTCGCGGAGATATTGATGTCCGGCTCATTTGCCAAAAAATTGCGAATTACATCGGAATCCCTGTCGTCGCCGGGAGGACTCTGCTCTTTTTTGACGAGATTCAAGAATGTCCGGAAGCGATAATGGCTCTTCGTTTTTTTAAGGAAGAATATCCCGAACTTCACGTGATAGCTGCCGGCTCGCTTCTGGAATTCACCTTACAGGAATTGCCGACATTCGGTGTCGGGCGAATTCATTCCATTTTTATGTATCCCCTCACCTTCGATGAGTTTCTGACTGCCAACCATGAGGAAGGGCTTGTCGCAATGCGCGAAAACGCGGACTGCGGGCATCCGCTCGACATTGCCTTTCATAAGAAGCTTATTGAACTTTTCCGCATATATCTGTTGGTCGGAGGGATGCCGGAAGCCGTCTTGGCATGGACGGAAACCAAGGATTTCTTGAAGTGCCGTCAGATACAGGAAGACATAGTCTTGACATATGAAGATGATTTCGGCAAATACAAGAAACGGGCAAATCCCGACCTGTTGCGCGTCACGATGCGTGGTGTCTGCCACCAGATTGGCGAAAAACTGACATTCAAACAAATCTCCTCGGACTATAGGAGTTCTCAAATCCGAGAGGCTCTCCGTCTGCTGACTCTCGCCGGCATTGTTTCTCCGGTGGTCGCGACTTCCGGCAACGGCATTCCCCTTGACGCGGAGGCGGACGAAAGCCGGCAGAAAGTTCTTTTTCTCGACCCCGGGCTTCTCTTGGCCGTATTCAATCTTGAAGGCACCCTGTCCCGGCAGCTTATTGAGTCGATTATGACAGACTCTCCGCAGGAACTTGTCAATAAGGGGCAGATTGCAGAGATGGTCGCAGGTCTTGAAATTATGAGGAATAAGCCTGCAGTCCAGCGGCAGAAGTTGTACTATTGGGAGAAGACCGGTAACAGTGTGGCGGAAGTGGATTATCTCGAAATCATTAATGCGACGGTGACTCCGATTGAGGTCAAATCCGCCACTCAAGGCGGCATGAAAAGCCTGTGGCTATTTATGCGCGAGAAGCACCTGACCGAAGCAATCCGCTGTTCACTTGAGAATTTCGGCGAGATTAGCTATGAGGACAAAGACGGAGACCAGCCGGCCGTCCGTCACGTCAAGATTTGCCCCCTATATGCCATGAAGCAGCTTGGACGATGATGGTTTCAGGCCTTCGCGCCGGCATCCGACAAAGCACGGTTTCAATTGCTGTCAGAAGGCAAAAACATAGCGGGCCTCTTTACCACCCATTTCATTGTTGCCAGTATTTTTATCAGCATACCCGACAGTCAGCTGAGTGTCATAAAGTCTCACCCCATAAGCAGAACTGCTGCTACGCTCCGAAGATGACCACAGAAGAGGTTTGTTTTCGATTTTATCGTAATTCCCTTCACCTACAACCGCCAGCGCCTCATTGAGCTTCTCTGTCGCTTTGCTGTTAGTTGCTTGGCCCAATGTGAATGTTCCGATGCTACTCTCCCCACCGATACCGTTCCCACCGAGCATCTCCACCAGCTCACCGATGCCCGGAAGATACCATCCGGTAGAATTCACCGGAGCAGGAGCACTTTCCTCATAGGCGGCTATACCGTTGAATGCCGGATATTTCGCAAGGTTCGAACGCTTTTCCAGTTCGTCCAGTGCGTAGTTCGTCAGGGTAAGGCCATCCTGAACGGAGGCATTGGCAAGTGCAGAATATGACGCTCCCACTGCTTGTTTGAGGCCCCATTCAACACCCTTACCCTTCAGTGCCAGCACCAGCCCGTGAGGGGTCGTGAACTTGCCGGCAAGGGCGGCGCTCACTCCGGAACGCGCCAGCGAAGTCTCGCTTGAATACAGGTACACCACTATCCCGACGGCTTTCGCCTTCTGGGCATCCGTGAGAGTGCCACTCGCGGCGGTCAAGGCGGACACATCCACCCAAGTGCCGTCAGAGAGCATCACGTCCCCGAGCTCTATGCCGCTGTAGTCGATCATCCCCGTGCGTATCCATTCGTTAGCCACTTCGAAAGTCTCGCCACTGTTCCAGTCCGCTACGGTGAGAGTGAAACGGAGCGCACCCGCGCTGTTGCTGACGATCACGGTGTAGAGGTGGTTGCGCTTGAGGTTTATCTGCT
>CAVHNN010000019.1:0-38696 GCA_963637465.1 Paludibacteraceae bacterium | reverse complement strand
CGCAGCGCCCGATTTCCCCGCATCCCGAAATGCAGTTTTTTTGAAGGTTATTTCCTTACCCTATCACAGGCTTGAGAGACTCCAGAATAGGAGCTATGTCGTATGAACTGAAGTTGAGGTCCGTGCCGTCGCTGCTGTAGTTGAGGTCACGGGGCATCCCGTTCTTGCCTGGGAAGAAAAACGACTTGTTCATCAGCGAACACTTGAGTCCAAGAGTCTGCCCGAAGACAGTAGCCTCCCTGCGGTCCCCGAGCCATTTCGTACGACGCGACAAGGGGATATGCTCCTTCACCAGCTTCCTCAACCCATCATCACTCACGCCCACGAAATAGTTCCGGAACCGCCTCGCCGCCCCGGCAAACGGATCGTTCCCGAAATGCCGCTCAATGAAATTGTGCTCCACGAAATCCGTGAGATAACGGCACTGGTCCCGCGTGCTGGCCACCATCTCCAGATACTTCCTCGCAATCCACTCATCATCGAATATGGTCACAGCAAAGTCCAGATTCCTGCAGAAACTGTCATCGAAAGCCTCAACCTCCTCCCTGAAAGACTTGAAAGAATCCACGCAGACACGGATGTCGTGCTGATACAGATCATTCACCAGAATGTCGTTCCACCTGTCCCGTATCACATCGTAAGACACGCGCATACCATCCCTCAACCCTACATAGCTCTGCTCGATGATATCCGCCTGGAACTTCCCCTGATACTCGGGCCTGCCGCCATCGGCGTCAGCCTCCATAAAAGCCATAATGGAGCTCATCGCCTCAGCAACTCGCTCCATCTCAGCCTTTGTATAATCCAGAATGGCTTCTCCACTCATAGGCAATCGTGTGTTAGTTCCTTATCAAGACCTTCCAGAAACCCGCTTTGTCCGACCCTATACGTTGGAGAATTCCCCTTTCTTGAAGATTGGCAAGATGTTCCTTTACCGTTCCATCAGACTTGTCAAGCATGCTGCACAGTTCTGCTCTGGTACAATGCGGATTCGCCACGAGAATGTCGATGATTTTCTGGGCGGTTTTTCCAATCTTTTTCTGGGCGGTTTTTTCGCTTTCTGGGTGGTTTTTCTGGGCGGTTTTTTGCCCTTCTGGGTGGTTTTTCTGGGTAGGTTTTTCACCCTCTGGTCGGTTTTCCGTCAGCTTGATTTCGTCCTCTGGACGGTACTCCGGCGCATCCTTCCTGGAATTCGCGAAATTCTCCAAAGCAGCCCTGTCCATTCCGTAGTTCACGTTAGGGATGGTGGTGTAGAAGAAACTGCGGCTGGAGTCAAATGACGGCTTCCTTTCCTCTTTGTAGGTCGGAAGAAGGGATGTTTCGGTAATGATTTTCCTCAGGCCGCTGCCTCGCTTCTCCATATAGTCCAGCTGGGCGAAAACCTCGGCGATGATGGGGTTGCGCCTCTTTGACGACACCTTCGACAGGTCAAGCTTCACAGGATTGAACGAGTCCGTGATTCCGCCGGGCGAAGTAGTCTCGATGCGGTCATCATAGATGTTGATGGCCACCTCAGCGCCAAGCTCCGTATAGTCTCTGTGAATAAGATGATTGACGCACATCTCCTCGATGGCCCTTTCAGAATACTCCGGCAAGTTGAGGCGGTAATCCGGCAGCTTGAACCAAGGAACGGCTGTGTTCGCCTTGATGAAACCTTTCGCCATTTTCAGATTGTACAGCAGGTTGCCCTGAAACTCTCCGTCATTGATGGTGTCATCCTTGTCAAGCCCGGCCCATCTGGTACAATAGAGACGAGATTGCTTTATCGGACACTGGTCAACAAAAAGCAGTCCCGCATTGGTAAGATGCCCGTCATCCGTAACGAGTCCGAACGAACTCAACAGGCTTTCCTCCCACTTCGCCCCGGAGCGCTCATTGTATTCCCGCTCCAGCATATTGAACGTATGCTTGCTTCTCAGCTCATTGGACACCAGAGAATCCCAGCTGCGGTTGCTGCCCTTCAGCACAAGATTGAAGAGCTGATGCGAATCCGCTACCACGCTCTCATTGCCCAGCCTCACGAACGCAATGCGCTTCTTCTTCCACACATAATAGTAGGGAGTCTGACTGCCCGCAGCCACCTTCACCTCCAGCACAACCTTCCCGTCATCCCCAGTCTCAGGTGTCAAGGTGAAAAGAGGTACGGGATCCATATGGTCCTTTATCAGCTGACTGATATCGTCAGCCGTCTTCTGAGGGTCGGCCAGCCCGGCAACAGTGCCGTCATTCTCCACACCGTAATACAACGCTCCGCCCTCGCCGTTGGCAAAAGCACTGATGCTTTTCATCCAGCTCTCCGGCGGGTCCTTCTCCAGCTCTTTCTTGAAATCGTATGCAGAGCACTCAACAATCAATTTGTTTCCAGCGATTTTCATAGTACGCAAATCTTTCGTTAACCTCACAAAATTAGCAAATTATCCCGTTCCATCAGTCGAAATAGTTGTACTTGTCCGTAATCTTGTCCACAACCTCCAGCTCATCGGCCTTGATGTACTTCTTCAGCATCACAGGCGTAGAATGACCGGTAATCTTCATTATGTCATAGATGTCCATACCGGCAAGATACATCAGAGTCGCCCCGGTCCTGCGGGCCGTATGGCTGTGCACCAGCTTGTATTTCTCCACCCATTCCTCACCGACACGTCCGCCCTTGGTGGTGGTCATCCTCACCTTGTCCGTCAGACCGGCCAGCCGGGCAATCTCCTTGATGTTGTCATTGATATTCTGGTCGCTCAGATGCGGGATGTTGAAATCATACTTCTCCAGAATCGCCTTCAGCTCGCTGGAGCACGGAATCGCCACCCTCGCACCGGTCTTCTTCTGCTTGATATTGATGACTGTAATCTCCTTCTCCTGTACAATCGGCTTCGTCTTCCCGGGATTCTCCGGATCCGGCACATCCACGATGGACCGCTTCGTATAAGTCTCGATGTCCTCCCTATGGATATTGTTGTAGTCCGACACTCTCTGCGCAGTCCACACCCCCACAAAGAAGATGTCCCGCGCCAGATCAAAGCCGTAGCCGCGATTCCGAAGGTCCACCTTCCGGATAGCCTCCAAATCCTCCTTGGTCAGATAAATCGAATCCACCTCCACACGCGTTCCCTTGAACCTCTTGTCCTTGTACTTTCCGTTGGAATGATACCCCTCGCTCTCCGCCAGCGCCATAATCGCCTTCAACTGCTTGATGCACTTGCCCGTAGTGTTGATGGCATAACCCTGAGCATTCAGATAGGCCGTGTAGTCCTTGTAGAACGCCATATCAATCTCATCGAAATCATACACGTGCTTCTTGTGCTTCTCGAACTTCTTCAGCCGCTCGCACGCCTGGTTGATGGCATTGATTGTCCCCGGAGCATACAGAGTTCCCTTGTCCGTCATTCGCCGCCCTGCGGCAATATCCGCCCGGAACTGATCGATGAACTTACGCAGAGTCATCCTCTTTGCCTCGGCCTCCTCGGCAGCCTTCGCCGCTGCAGCCTCTTCCTCCGCCTGCTTCTCCTCACGATAGACAATCGCCTGAGTCATCTCACGGACCTCGTCCTTGCTCATCAGATGCCCGGCTTCGAACTGAGCATTGATAGCCCGCCGGATTTCCGTGCACGCATTCAGAGTCCGGGCAAGATCCGGAATCTTCATAAACTTGTCCAGAGCCTTCTCGTCACTGCGCTTCTCCCAAACGGAAGGAGCAATGAGAAGCCCCGTCTTCTGCTTGATCTGTAAACCTGATTTGAAATCCTGAACCCTCAGGAAGATCGGCGCAAGTCCGTCATCGCGGACCGGCCCCAAAAGTAGTGTAGCTGCCATAATTTTTCATGTTTCAAATACCGGATACAAATATAGTATTATTTCTGAAAACATTACTATAACCTTACTATGAAAATGAAAAACTATGGGAATTTATGAAAATCGTTTTTATCTTTGTTCGCTGAAACTCAACACTTTAACTTTTTCACCGCATATTACTACTCCCCAAATTTAGGTGCCTTCCGCACCGCTCAAAAATGCCTCAGAGGTCACTCTGGGGCATTTATCGTTTCTAAACTACTCTTCCGCAGCCACATCTTCCGGCTGAACGTCATCCTCTCCAACCGCCGGAATCTCGTCAATGTCCAGCAAGGCCCGTATCGGATGCCTGTCGCTGTTTTTAGCCCCGAGCTTTATGAGTTTGCCGGAAGTGTTGATGATGCTCTGACCCTTGACATCGAGCTTCTTCATGCCATCATCATACTCGTCCGAAGCCTTCTTGAGAGCCTTGCCCACAGCCTCATATTTCTCCATAAACAGTCCCACACGCTCTATCATCTCGTTCGCGAGTTCGTAAACCTTCTCGTGATTCTGAGCCTGTGCCACCTGTGTCCAGGTGAGACTGACAATCTTGAGCGCTCCATACAGGCTCTGCTCATCAGCGATATATACATTCACATCAGCAGCCTTGCGCCAGAGGTCCGGTTCGGCGTTCAGCGCCGTCCACAATGCCCCAAGGTTGGGAACGAACATAATCACATAGCCGGCGGAGACTTTCGGAGCCTGAACATAGCCGGAATAATCCTTGGCCGAGAGTTCCTTCACGTGCTTTTTGATGCTCTCGACGTGAGCCTTGAGGAAGGCTTGCCTGTCAACTTCATTCTCGGCGTTGACATAATCAACGTATGAAGTCAGCGAGACCTTGGAGTCGATAATGACCTCACGCCTCCCGTCCAGATGCAGAACGACATCCGGACGCATAATGCCTCCATCCTCATTCCTCACAGGCTTGCCGTCCTTATCACGGATCACGGCCTGAGTATCAAAGTGGACACCTTTTGTAAGCCCCTGTGATGATAGAAGTTCTTCGAGAACAGTCTCGCCCCAGTCTCCCTGCACCTTGCTTCCGTGCTTGAAAGCAGCCGCGAGCTCGTCTGCGCTCTTTCTGGCGGCATCGCTGTGCTCCATCAGATTCTGGATGCGCTCACGCATCTCCCCGTTGCGCTCCGCCTGCTCCTTGTTGCCGTCCTCCATCGCCTTCCTGAGCTGGGCGATGTTCTCCTTGAGCGGGTTGACAATCTGTCCAAGGCTGACGTTGCTGTTCTCGGCGAATTCCTTCTGACGAGCTTTCAGCATCTCGCCGGTATCGGCCTTGACCTGAGCCGACACTTTGGCCATGGTCTCATCGAAACGCTTCTGCAGGGCATCCATCGCCTCTTTATGTGCCGCATCACGAGCCTCAACATCCCGGGCATTCCGTTTTTGGAGCTCAGCCTTGGTTTCCTCCAGCAAATGCGCAGCATCTTCTTTTGCCTGCCGCAGAGTCTCAGCCGCCTCGTCCTTTGCAACTTTTACAAGACGCTCCGTCTCGGTTTTGGACGCGTCCAGATTTGACTGCAATTCAGCTATGCGCGACTTGGCATATTCCAAGTCAGACTGCAGGCGTGTCTGCTCAACCTTATAAGCCGCCTCAGACTTGACGGCCACAGACTGCTCGGCAGCTGACACGCGGTTTTTCACTACGCTCCTTGCAACGAAGAAAGCGACAACAGATGTGAGAATCAATCCTCCAAGAAAAGCAAAAAGTATCTCCATATCTGAATCAAATAAATCAAAATTGTTGTTCGTATCTCATAGCCGCAAAGGTAAGGACTTAGCTTGACTTTGGACCGTTCTTATGATTTAAACACGGAAATTTTCAGCTGAGCCCTTTTTTTCGTACATTTACGCCGCCGTCTAAAAAGACGGCGCAGTTTCTTATATGGCAGCAAAGACTGGAAAGATACTCGTCGTGGACGACAACGCGGGCATAAGGAACGCCCTGAAGATTCTGCTTCCGATGCATTTTGCCGAAGTGGAGGCGATTGCCTCGCCCTCGACGCTGGTATCGACCATAGAGCGCTTCCGCCCGGACGTGGTGCTTCTGGACATGAATTTCCATACGGAAATAAACAGCGGAAACGAAGGACTTTACTGGACGGGGCAGCTGAAACAGATGGCTCCGCAGCTGGAAGTGGTGCTCTTCACGGCATACGCCGACATCCAGCTTGCCGTAGAGGGGATGAAGCGCGGGGCGTTCGATTTCATCGTGAAACCCTGGGAAAACGACAAGCTGATCGCAGTGCTGTCGGCGGCCCGGGACAAGGCGAGAAAAGCCGCGTCGGGTCAGGCCGCAGAGACAGACTCCGCAACGGAGATGTTCTGGGGCGAATCCAAGCCGATGCAGGACATCAGGAAAATGGTGCAGAAAATCGCGCCCACCGACGCGACCGTGCTGATCACCGGCGAAAACGGTACCGGAAAGGACGTGCTGGCGCGGGAAATCCACCGTCAAAGCCTGCGCGCCGCCTCACCCATGGTGGCGGTGGATGCCGGAGCCATCCCGGAGACCCTTTTCGAGAGCGAGCTCTTCGGCCACGTAAAGGGGGCTTTCACCGACGCCCACGCCGACCATACCGGCAAGTTCGAGCAGGCCGACGGCGGAACGCTCTTCCTCGATGAAATAGGCAATATCCCCCTGCACCTGCAGGCCAAGCTGCTGCGCGCCATCCAGAACCGCAGCATCATCCCCGTGGGCGGGACGACGCCCAGACCGGTGAACATCAGACTTCTGTGCGCCACGAACATGGATTTGGAAGCGTTGGTGAGGGAAGGAAGATTCCGCGAAGACCTCTACTACCGCATCAACACTGTCCACATCGAACTCCCGCCGCTGAGAGAACGCCGCGAGGATATCGTTCCGCTGGCGGAGCGCTTCATCCTGAGCTACGCCCGGAAGTACCGCCGGACTTTGGAAGGGTTGGACGAATCGGGCAGGGAAGCCCTGCTCGGACAGCGTTTCAGCGGGAACATACGCGAACTGCAGAACTGCATCGAAAAAGCGGTCATTCTCTCTGACGGCCAGATGCTTTCAGCCTCCGACCTGCAGTTCGAGCAGCCTAAAACCGCTTTCGGACGCTCCTCTTTCCGCGCCGGCGATGACAGCTCTGAAGAGCGGATGACGCGGGAGGCGATGGAAAAGTGCAACGGCAACATCACGCAGGCGGCAAGACTCCTGGGAGTGAGCCGCCCGACACTGTATGCCAAGCTTAAAAAATACGGCCTGTGATGCCGTCATGGGCCATCATACTGATTGCCCTCGGGGTGCTGGCGCTCGTCTGGATACTGGCCTCTCTGCACACCATGCACAGGGATATCGGCAAGGTGGCCTATATGATGGACGCTCTGGAGGACGGCGAGCTGAACTTCCGTTTCCGGGACACGAACCGCTTCAACCGTACCCTCAACCGCATCCGCACCATCTTCGAGCGTCAGCGTCAGGCGCACGAGCAGGATTCCTGGACCAAGCTCATCCGCGTGCTCACGCACGAAATCATGAACACGGTCTCACCGATAGCCTCCCTCTCCGACGCCCTTGCAGGGGCCATGAAAGAGGACGGATACAGCGAGACGGACATCAAGGCCGGACTGGAGACGATTTCGGATTCATCCAAGAACCTCATCAAATTCGTGCAGACCTACCGCCAGCTGAGCGGTGTCGCCCGCCCCGTCCGCAAAGCCGTCATAGTCAAAGACATGGTCGAGAGCATCATCTCCCTCGACAGCGAATACCTCGCCTGCAGCGGGGCGACGTGCCGCTTCCTGCCGGAAGAGGACGACCTGATGATTTTCGCCGATGAGGGGCAGGTCAGCCAGATTCTCATCAACCTGCTCAAGAACGCTCTCCAGGCCGGAGCGAAGAACATTGTCATCTCGTCCTCGACGGGCCCCGACGACGAGGTGATTCTGCGCGTGGCCAACGACGGGGCGCCGATTCCGCCGGAGAGTCAGGAACAGATTTTCATCCCTTTCTACACCACAAAGGCGGAAGGCTCCGGCATCGGCCTGAGCATCTCCCGCCAGATCATGCGACAGCACAACGGCAGCATCGACCTCGTGCATAGCGACTTGAACCATACGGTGTTCGAGCTGAAGTTCAGATAGAAGCTGTTTTGAAATAATTCCTCTCTTTTCTCGCGCGGCCTTTCCGGCCATTTTCATCTTTGTCATCGGTCACGTAGCCACCGCTACGCTCCCTCTTCCAAAGCCGAAACTGCCTCGAAAATTCCGCATGATAAAATTCGGGAACCATTTCAAAACAGCTTCAGTGTAAAGCCCTTTACATCGGGTGTAAAGATTTTACAGTTCTTTACACCCGGCGATTTTTGTTAAGTCGCATAGTACCAATAAGTTGAATATTTTGGCACGGATGCTGATGCAGAAGCGGCGTACTGTAAAAAAGGGAAATGATGACAAAAACGAAAATCATAGCCATTTATTGCCTCACGACTTTCTGCCTTTCCGCCACGGCGGCGGGGGCGCAGGAAGAGATGAGCTTGAAGGATTGCATGGAATATGCAATCTCCAATTCCACGAAGATGCGGATTCAGCAGGCGGCCTCCGGAGACGCGAGACTCGACCGGAGAGACGCGGCGCTGACGCTCTTCACCCCGCAGATCAGTGCGCAGACCTACGCTTATTACAACTTCGGCCGAAGCATCGACCCGCAGACCAACACCTATTTCAACACTACCTCCTTCCACAACAACTACTCCGTGAGCGCCGGCTACGAGCTCTTCGACGGCTTTCAGGCGGTCAACAACTACAAGATTTCCAAGACCGGAATGCAGATAGCCTCCTCGCAGGAGAAACAGGTCGAGGCGGACATCTGCCTCGCGGTGATGGAGGCCTACTACAACGTGGTCTATTACAAGCGCCTCTCCGACATCTACGAGGAGCAGGTCGCCACCGCAAAGGCTTCGCTCACAAAGGCCTCAAGGCAGGAGGAGCTGGGGCAGAAAGGCCACGCCGACGTGGTGCAGATGGAGGCCGAGCTTGCAGACAGGGAGTATGAACTCACGAACACCCGCAACATGTACAGAGACCAGCTGATGATTCTCTCGGATCTGATGTTCTGGCCGCTGGACGAGGAGCTGGTGATAAGCACGGAGATGCCGGACCCAACCATGGGGTTCAATGCCGACGACATCGTATCCTTCGCTCTCGACCACGACCCGGCGGTGCAGATAGCCTCCTGGCAGGAACTCAACGCCCGGCGCGAGCTGAACACGGCCAAGTGGCAGCTGCTCCCGTCAGTGGGCCTGTATGCCGGATGGAACACGAGCTACTATGCCTATCAGGGTTCCTCGACGGCGACTTTCCGCGACCAGCTTCTCAACAACCGGGGCGAGTATGTGGAGCTCACTCTCACCATCCCGATCTGGGACCGTCTGAGCAAGCACTCCAAGATAGCCCGCAAGCAGCATGCTCTGGACAAGGCCTCGGCCGAGCTGGACCAGAAACGCCGCGACGTGGAGAGCGAGGTGCGCAGGGCCGTCCAGGACTGCGACGGAGCTGCGGCGGCCTACAGTCAGGCGCAGCGCAAGGCCGAAGTGCAGGAGGAGGCCTACAGGCTGAATCTCAAGAAGCTCCAGCAGGGCCTCATCTCCCCGCTGGAGTTCCAGACCGCCAACGGCAACTATATCAAGGCGCAAGCCGACGAGATGAACAGCCTGTTCAAATACCTCATCAAGCAGGCGGTGGTAAAGTACTATAATGGAATCGAATACGTTAAACAATAAGATGCCCGGTCGGGCCGGGAACAGAAAAAAGATATGGACAAGATAATCGAAAAAAAGAAAGGCTGGAGGGCGGCATTCAGCAGAAAAGCCCTCCCGTGGTGGCTGGGCGCACTGTTGGCAGCGTTCACCGTGTACCTCATCGCAAGACCGAATGCCAAGACGCTGCGTGTGGACAAGGATTCCACCATCGTATCGACTGCCGCCAGAGGCGAGTTCAACGACTATATCCGCATCAGCGGAAGGGTGCAGCCGATGACCACCATACAGCTCAGCCCGCAGGAGGGAGGAGTCGTGGAAAAAATCCTGATTGAAGAAGGCTCCCCGGTAAAGAAGGGCGACGCCATACTCATCCTCAACAACGACAACCTCGACCTCCAGATACTGAACTCCGAAGCCGAGCTGGCCGAGAAGGAGAACATCCTGCGCAACACGCAGATCCAGATGGAACAGCAGAAACTGGACGTGCGGCAGAACGAGCTGGAATACGGCACCAGCGTGGAAAGGCTCCGCCGCGCCTACGAGCAGCAGAAGGCCCTCTACGAGGACAAGCTCATCGCCAGAGAGGATTATCTCAAGGCTGAAGAGGACTACCGTCTGGCGGAGAGGAAGTACGAGCTCATCTCGGAGCGCTCCAGACAGGACAGCCTCTACCGCGGAACGCAGATAGACCGCATGGAAGAGAGCCTTGAAAACATGCAGCTCAACATGCAGATGATACGCCGTCGCAAGAGCAACCTCGTCGTGAAGGCCCCCATCGACGGCGAACTCGGACTGCTGGACGTTGTTCTGGGCCAGAGCATCGCCAGCGGCACCAAGATAGGCCAGATCAACTCCGTGGGCACCTACAGGATAGAGGCGCAGATAGACGAACACTATATTGACCGCGTGGTGACCGGACTGGAAGCCACCTTCGAGCGGCAGGGCGAGACCTGGGAGACGAGCATACGCAAGGTCTATCCCGAAGTGAGGGACGGCAAGTTCAAGGCTGACTTCAAGTTCGACGGCTCCCAGCCGGACAACATCCGCAGCGGCCAGACCTACTACCTCAACCTCCAGCTCGGCCAGCCGGAAGAGGCCGTCATCATCCCTCGCGGCACCTTCTACCAGAAAACCGGCGGAAAATGGATCTACGTCGTCAACAAAGAGGGCTCCAGAGCCGTCAAGCGGGAGATACGCATCGGCCGCCAGAACCCTCAATACTACGAAGTCCTCGAAGGGCTGGAGCCGGGCGAGAGGGTCATCACGAGCGGCTATGACAGCTACGGCGACGCTGACGTGCTCGTATTCTAATCCAATAAAGTAAATAATTAAAATTCAAAATATTATGATCACAGTAAACAATCTTTCAAAGGTGTTCAGGACGGATGAAATCGAGACCACGGCCCTGAACGGCGTCAGTTTCGAAATCAAGGACGGCGAGTTCGTCGCCATCATGGGGCCTTCCGGCTGCGGCAAGTCCACGCTGCTCAACATCCTCGGACTTCTGGACAATCCTACCGGAGGTTCATACAAGCTGCTCGGAACCGAAGTGTCGGGTCTCAAGGAGAAGGAGCGCACCAAGTTCCGCAAGGGCAACATCGGATTCGTGTTCCAGAGCTTCAACCTCATCGACGAACTGAACGTCTATGAGAACATCGAGCTTCCTCTGCGCTACCTCAACATCGGAGCATCCGAGCGCAAGGCGAGGGTGACGGAGATAATGAAGCGCATGGCCATCAACCACCGCGCCGGTCACTTCCCGCAGCAGCTCTCCGGAGGTCAGCAGCAGAGAGTGGCGATCGCCCGCGCCGTGGTGTCGGGACCGAAGCTCATCCTCGCCGACGAGCCTACCGGAAACCTCGACTCCAAGAACGGCAAGGAAGTGATGGACCTGCTCACCGAACTAAACCGCGAAGGGACGACTATCGTGATGGTGACCCACTCCCAGAAGGATGCCGCCATCGCTCAGAGAACCATCGACCTCTTCGACGGACAGATTGTGAGCGACGTGAAGAACGAACTGTAAGAAAAGAAAGGAATTATTTCAAAACAGCTTCTAAATGAAGAGTTATTTCAAATTTCTTCTCAGAAACAGGCTTTACACCTTCGTGGAGATTCTGGGGCTTTCCGTAGCCCTTGGCTTTGTCGTCCTGCTGACATCCTACGCCAGGACGGAATTCGCTGTAGGCTCCCGCCAGAGCAACGCCGCTGACATCTACGCCATCGGCATGGGGAACTGCACGGGAATGACCCTCGGGACAGGCGAGGAGTTCTTCCCTTCCCTGCCCGAAGTGAAGACCTGGACCAGAGTCGCCGTCTACGGAGATGCCGACATTATGGTAGGAGAGGACTATTATGCGGTCAAGGCGGCGGCGCTGGACACCAACTTCCGAAAACTCTTCAACTACAGAATCACGGGCTGCGATGCGGACAGAATCCTTCCCGGCCCCAATGACGCTCTGCTGTCCGAAAGTTTCGCCCGCAAAGTCTTCGGCGGGGCCGATCCGGTAGGACGGACCTTCACCCTTTCGGGGACTCAATATACGGTCACCGGCACCATCGAGGATTTCGGCCCTTACGATGAGTTCAGTCCCTACGATATCTTCTTGAGCATGAAGGTGCTGGAAGCAATGGTGCAGAGGATGGACCAATTCGGCTCCGTGCAGACTTTCGTCACCCTGGAAAGCGGCGCGGACCCCGATGCTGTGGCCGGAAAGCTTCTCGACAAATATGTGGAATACTGGGGCAAAGGGTATAGCCGGGACGGCTCGGACGGCTCTTTCCTCTACGGCTCCACCCTCACGCGTTTCGACAAGCTCTATTTCACCAACCTGCAAAGCTATGCCCCTCTGCGCAAAGGGGACAGGAAGGTGGTGGAAATCCTCCTCCTGACGGCTCTCGTGCTTCTGGTGTCGGCGGTGTTCAACTATATCAATCTGACCGTGGCCCAGACGGGCAAGCGGGCCAAGGAAATGGCTACGAGACGGCTGCTCGGGGAGTCTTCTTCGGGCATAGTGCTGAGATACCTGTCGGAGTCGTTCGTCTTCACGGCGGGATGCTTCGCAATAGGCCTTCTGCTGGCGGTGGGTCTGAAAGGATGGTTCGAGAAACTGCTGGACACCGATATCGTATTGGCCGCTGACGCGTCCGGGATTGCGATATGCCTGCTGCTGCTCGCTTTCCTCACTGTCGCTTCTGCTCTGCTGCCCGCCGCGCTTGTATCGCGCTTCAAGCCGGTGGACATCGTGAAGGGCAGCTTCCGCCTGCGCAGCAAGATGGTTTTCAGCAAGGTGTTCATCGTGTGTCAGAACGTGATAAGTACGGTGCTGATTGCCGTGTCGCTGACGATGCTGCTGCAGATGCACCATATGACGACCCTGCCTACGGGCTACGTGACCGAGGATATAATGTATATCAGCACCTGGCCGCTCGGCTACCGCAATTCTGCGGCGCAGCAGGCGCTCTCCGACCGGGTGAGCAGGCTGCCTCAGGTGCAGGCCGTCGGACGCTTCACCTCCGCCCCGTTCGCCTGCGGCTCTAACGGCGTGCATATCGAGAATGAGAAGATGTCCTGGATGAGACTGGTGCAGGTGGACAGCACGGCATTCAAGATGCTGGGATTCAATGTGCTGGAGCAGTTCAGCGATGCTTCCTACGGGAGCTGCTGGTTTACGCAGGAGGCCGCCGCGCGCTACGGAGTATCCGAGAGCAAGCCTTACGCCGGCGACGGACAGGAATACAAATGCCACGGAATCATCTCCGATTTCAGGGCCGGCACGGCGCTGGACGAGCCTATGGAGGACAGCCACTGCGCGGTGATGCTCCGCGACTGTTCCAAGATTTGCTTCGGGCTGCTGATAAAGACTGCCGGAGACCACGGTGAGGCCTTTGGCGCGGTGCGCGACATCTGGCGTGAGGTGGCGCGGGAGTACATAGGCGTGCCGTCCGAACCGGAGTCGCTCTCTTACATAGATGACTATCTCAGCGATTCCCTAACGGGCAAGCGCAACACTATGACGCTCGTCGTGAGCTTTATGCTGATTGCCATCCTGATATCCGCGCTCGGACTCTTCGCGATGGCGGTTTACTACACCGGACAGCAGTCAGGCGAGATAGCCGTGCGCAAGATTTTCGGCTCCGGAGTGGACGAGGCCGCGATGCGGCTTTCGAGGTCGTTCGCAATCATGACGCTGGTCGCGGTGCTTGCCGCAGTCCCGGTGAGCATCTGGGCTATGAATCTGTACCTTAGAGACTTCTATACCCGCATAGACTTCCCTTGGTGGGCTGTGCCGGCTGCTGCGGCTCTGACCTGCCTGATTTCGTTCGTCTCGATTGTCACGCAGACTCTCAAGACCGCCCGCACCAACCCCGTCGACATCCTCAAGCAGCAGAACTAAAAAGTGTTTTCACAATGAAATTCAAAAGCGATATTCCTATCAAGGTGCTGTCCCTCGGAGTGGGACTGGCCGTGGGGGTCGTGCTGATTGCAAAGGTCTTCTTTGAGCTCAGCTACGACAGTTTCTACAAGGACATCGACCGTGTGTACAGCATACGGACCTGGTACTCCCGGAACGGAGACGATAAAGATTACAGTCAGGTGAGCGGAGCTGTGGCGGTGGGATTTATGGAGGAAGTCCCGGGCGTGGAGGCCGGGACACGCACCACTTATGTCTTTGACGGCGATGTCTATCTCGACGAAGACGGCAACAAGATTACCGGTACTCTGGTCTGCGCGGACACTTGTTTTTTCAAAGTGTTTGACCGCCCCATACTCTGCGGAGACCCCGCCAAGGCCCTCGGCAAGTGGGGCTGCGTGATGGTGAGCCGGAGCTTCGCTCAGAAGCTTCTCCGCTCCTCCCGGGATGACTTCAGCAGCATCATCGGCAGGCAGATCTGCAACGAGAATGCCCCGGGCGTCAAGCTTACTGTCGAGGGCGTATTCGAGGACTTCCCGAAGAACGGGACGCTTGACTACGATATCCTCCTCTCGATGGAGACCTACAGCAAGTGGAGCACCGACAACTGGATGGGGAACGACCGCTACAAGGGCTACGTGAAGCTCGCCCCGGGCGTGGATTCGAACAGCCTTACCGATGCCATCCGCAAGATGCAGGAGGCGCATCAGTCGCTCGACGAGCTTGAGGCGCACGGAGCCAGCCTGCGCTATTTCCTCTCGCCGTACGACAAGTTCCACACCTCCAAGCCGGAAGTGCGCTCACAGGTGATACTGCTCTCCATCGTCTCGGCTCTGCTGATAATCATATCACTCCTCAACTATATCCTTATCGTCATCTCCTCGATGGTCAAACGCTCCAAAGAGGTGGGCGTGCGCAAGTGCTACGGGGCGGAGGCGAAGGACATCTACTCGATGCTGACGGGAGAAGCCCTCCTGAACCTCTCTCTCTCGCTTCTGCTCGCGGCGGGCATAGTCTTCGCCGGGAGGGGCATAGTGGAGAATCTGCTCGGAGTGCCGTTCACCACGCTGCTTGTGCCTCAGAGCATCGCGGCCGTCGCGGCGGTGCTGGCCCTGGTGCTTGTCGTCTCCATCGTGGTGCCCTCGGAGCTGTATCAGCGGATTCCGGTCCACGTCGCACTCAAAAACTACAAAGAGAACTCGCGACACTGGAAACTGGGCCTGTTGGGGGCGCAGGTGCTGATCAATGTTTTCCTGGTGGTGATGATGATAGTGATAGGCCGCCAGTACAAACTCGTCTCGCACAGCAATCCGGGCTACGACTACAAGAACCTGTACCTCTTCAGCCTGTACAATGACGGCGACCGTCAGGCGCAGACAAGGGCCGTGGCCACGCTGCGGGGCATCCCGGAAGTGAGCGGGGTCGCAGCCAGCTACAATCTGCCGTGTCAGGGGTCCAACGGGGACAATGTCTATCTGCCCGGAGACGACCGCGAACTCTTCAACATCGCCGACCAGTACGACTGTTCGGAGAGCTTCTACGAACTTCTGGACATCCGCTTCACCGACGGCAGGGCCCCGAGGGATTCGAGCGAGGTGGCGGTGGACGAAAAGTTCGTGGCGAAGATGGCCGACTTCACCGACTGGAGCGACGGGGCCGTGGGCAAGCAGGTCCGCGTGACCGGCCACGAGAGGGACGGCCAGATGGGAGTATTCACCATCTCCGGGGTCTATAAGAGCTACCTCATAGGCAATCTGGAGAGCGTGGATTCCCGTCCGAGCGCGCTCTTCTACGGGGAGATAGGCTCAAAGAGCTCCTATATGCCGCACATCCTGTTCAAGATGAGTCCGGAGGCGTTGGAAAAAGTGCAGAACGCGCTCTCGGAGGCACTGGAAGGCAGGGATGTCGAACTCACCTCCTACTCCGAAATGATGCGCTCCGCCTACGATGACAGCCGTAAGATGCGAAGCACGCTCGCTCTCGGAGCCGCATTCTCGCTGCTCATCGCCATCCTCGGCCTGGTGGGTTTCGTCCGTGACGAGACTCTGCGCCGCAGCAAGGAGATGGCCGTCCGCAAGATCAACGGAGCCACGACCCGTGACATACTCGGGATATTCGCCCGCAGCATTATGTCCCTCTCTCTCGTGATGTCGGCAATAGCCTGCGCCGCAGCGTTCTTCGCGGCGGGAAGGTGGCTGGAGAGGTTTGCGCAGAAGGTGACTCTCGCTCCGCAGTATTTCCTCGCGGGAGCGGCGGCGGTGCTGCTGATCGTCCTTGCGGTCGTAGTGCTCAACTGCTATCGCATCGCGACCGCGAACCCGGTGGATTCGCTCAAAAACGAATAAGATCCGCTCAAGCGGCGTCACTCACCTCTCGTACACGGCCTTGTTGTTCTCCGACTCCCAGATTTCGACCTTGTAGCAATTCGGAGTGAGCTCGCACATCCACCTTGCGAGATTCTCGGCAGTGGGAGAGAAAGGCAGGACTTCGTTGAGGTTCCTGTGGTCGAGCCGCTCCATTATGTTCTTCTTGATGAGGGTGAAGTCGGTCACCATCCCGTCTTCATCCAGAGTCTCGGACTTGCAGTGCACGATCACAATCCAATTGTGCCCGTGGAGAGCCTCGCACTTGCTCCCCCTGTCCGTCGTCACGTAATGTGCGGCGGAGAGTTCAAATCTTTTGCTGACGTAGTACATATATTATTCCCCGTAGGCGGCGGCGAGAGCCTCGCTGATGTCCGCGATTATGTCGTCGGGGGCCTCAAGTCCTACCGAGAGACGGACAAGGTCCGGGGCCACCCCGGCCTCGCGGAGCTGCTCGTCGCTCAGCTGCCGGTGAGTATGGGACGCGGGATGCAGGACGCAGGTATAGCAGTCCGCGACGTGGGTCTCTATCGTGATGAGCCTGAGCTTGTCCATAAACGACGAAGTGAGTTCCCGCACGTCGCGCCCCTCCCGGGCCCTCAGTCCGAAGCACATGACCCCGCAACTCCCCTGAGGCATATACTTCTGCTGAAGCCTGTGGTCGGGAGAGGATTCGAGTTCCGGGAAATTCACCCACGCCACGTCCGGATTCGCCTCCAGAAAACGCGCCACCTTCAGGGCCGAGGCGCTGTGCCGGGGCATCCTTATGTGCAGGGTCTGAAGCCCGAGGCCGAGGTAGAACGCATTCTGCGGAGCCTGGATGGAACCCAGGTCGCGCATGAGCGTCGTGGTGGCCTTGGTGATATAGGCGAGCTTGCCGAACTTCCTGCTGAAAGTCAGGCCGTGGTACGACGCGTCCGGGGTCGTAAGACCGGGGAACTTGTCGGCGTGGGCGTCCCAGTCAAAATTGCCGCTGTCCACGATGGCCCCTCCGACCTGCACCCCGTGACCGTCCATATACTTGGTGGTGGAATGCGTCACGATGTCGGCCCCCCACTCTATCGGCCTGCAATGCACAGGTGTCGGGAAGGTGTTGTCAACGATGAGCGGTACTCCGTGAGAATGGGCCAGACGGGCGAATTTCTCTATGTCCAGAACCCTTACGCCCGGGTTGGAGAGAGTCTCCCCGAAAACCAGTTTCGTATTGGGCCTGAACGCCTTGGCTATCTCCTCCTCCGGCGCGTCCTGATCCACGAACGTCACCTCCACCCCCATCTTGCGGAGCGTGGTGCCGAGAAGATTGAAGGTCCCCCCGTAGATGGCGGCGGTGCTGACTATGTGGCCCCCGCTCTCGCAGATGTTGAAACAGGCGAAAAAATTGGCCGCCTGCCCGGAAGAGGTCAGCATGGCCGCGACTCCCCCCTCAAGAGAGGCGATTCTCTCGGCCACATGGTCATTGGTGGGGTTCTGCAGACGGGTGTAGAAATATCCGCTCTCCTCGAGGTCGAAAAGGCGGGCCATCTGAGAACTGTTTTCATACTTGAACGTCGTGCTCTGCACGATGGGCATCTGCCGGGGCTCCCCCTTTCCCGGGTGGTAGCCGGCCTGCACGCAGAGCGTGTCAATCGATGGTTTTCTGTTCATCGTCAATTATCTAAAATTTTTCAAAAGTACGAAAAACTTTGTTAGATTTGCTCCCCGAAATGAAAAGAGCGTCAATCATAGTCTTCTTTCTGCTCGCCCTTGCAGGATGCACGGGGCGGGAGCAGAGTTCTCCCCGCAGCGGAGATCTGGTATTCGTGGGCATTCCGATGGACTACAGCCTCGAAGAAGGCTCGATGTCCGAAGCCATCAGCGCGGCCACGTCTGACAGCACGGAGCTCGACCTCATCCACGTGGCGATACTTGAAGTGAGCGAGGACTCCACCTGGATCATCGATGCCACGATAAAGCACGGCGTGGATCGGCATCCGCTCGACACCTTCCTCCTGGACTTCACCCTCAAGGACGGCAGTCTCCCGGTGTTCAAGATCATGCGCCCGAAGGTGGGCAAGGCCGAGGCGAAGAGCTTCGTTGACAACGCCAGGAAATACCTCGGACAGCCTTACGACGTCCACTTCCTCCCGGACAACGGGGCGATGTACTGCAGCGAACTCGTCTACAACAGCTATGTCTCCGAGGACGGGACTCATCTTTTCAGCGAGGCCCCGATGAACTTCCTCGACAGCGAGGGGAACATGCCTCAGTATTGGACCCAGCTGTTCGCGCTGCTCGGACAGGACGTCCCGCAGGGCGTTCCGGGCACCAACCCGCAAAAAATGGCGACAGAGAAAGCCCTGTCGCCCGTTGAAGCGGAGCTCAGATAGCTCCCCCTATTTCAGAACTCCCCCTATCTCTATCCGGCAGTCGGCCGGAGCCTTGATATTGGCGTCGAGAATAACTTCAGGGCAGCTGTCCGCCTTGATGAATCCCGTGCGCGGGTTCTTTATTGAGGTGACGGCCCCCCTGACGGTGGCCTTGATGTCCGAATACTCGAAGGCCAGGTCCGCATCCGGCTCGAAAGTGCAGTCTTCCAGAACGAGGCCGTCGGCGTAGCAGAGAGGCTGCGTGCCGCCGATGCGGCATCTTACGAGGCGCAGGTTCTTCGAATGCCAGCCGAGGTACTCTCCGTTGATGAAAGAATCATAGACCGTCACGTTCTCAGTCTCCCAGAGGGAGTCCTTGCTCTGCAGGTCGCTGTCCCGGATCTCGACGTTGCGGGCATGCTGGAACGAGTAATTGCCCTCCAGACGGAAGTTGCGCACCTTTATGTCGCTGCAATGCATGAAGATATAGTCAGCCTTGGTGGCGAAGACATCGTCCAGCTCTATGTCGCTGCATGACCAGAAAGTCTCCTGCGCGCAGTTCAGCTTGACGTTGCGGAGCTTGATCCCCGACATCTCGCGGAACATCTTCGGCGCGTCCACGACGCAGTCCGCCATATCGCAGCCCGTGCTGTGCCACAGCGAAGAGCGGGCGCTCTCGGCGAAATAGCAGTCGCGAAGCTTGAAACGGTCGCAGCACCAGAACACGTACTTCCCCTCAAAACGGCACTTGTACGCCTCTATGTCGGCAGTCTCCTTGAGAGACGACTCCCCGGGATGGATGGTGACGCCCTCCAGGCAGAGCTCACGCGTATGATATAGGGGACGTTCTCCCCCGAATTCCTGATTGATTATTTTCTGCATGGTAAATTCTGTGTTTTGCGCGAATATACTCATTTCCTTCCAATCCGGCAAGCGGGAGACCCGGCGGCATGTTTGCTTTATTGGCTTTAATCCCTTACCTTTGCTCGACAAAAAGCAATATTTTATGTCACTTGATATCTCTGACAAGGCTCGGCTGATGCCGTCTTCGGCCATCAGGAAACTGGTTCCGCTCGCGGACGCGGCCAAGGCTCGCGGCATCAAGGTCTACCACCTCAACGTGGGGGCCCCCGACATCAAATCCCCCGACTGCGCGATCGACGCCGTGGCGGACAGATGCAAGTCCATGCACCATCTCTCGTACACCAACTCCGCCGGACTGATGGAGCTTCGCGAGGGACTTGTCAACAAATACTATAAGAAAATAGGCATCGACGTCGAGGTGAGCGAACTCCTCGTGGAAGTGGCGGGCAGCGAGGCTTTCGCCTGTGCCATGCAGATAGCCGCCGACAGGGGTGAGGAAATCATCGTGGTGGAGCCTTACTATACCAACTACCAGACTTTCGCATACCTCAACGGCATCACCCTCAAGGCCGTCCACACCGAAATCCGCCGGGGATTCGCCATTCCCGACATTTCCGAGTTCGAGAAAGTGCTCAGCGACAAGACCCGGGCGGTGCTCATCAGCAACCCGTGCAACCCTTCCGGCAAGCTTTTCACCAAGGACGAGATGCTCGCCATCGGGGACTTCTGCCGCAGGCACGACCTCTTCCTGATCTGCGACGAGGTCTATCGCGAATTCTGCTACACCGACGAGCCGCATTTCTCCGCCCTCAACATCCCCGGCTGCGAACAGAACGTGATCATGGTGGATTCCGTCTCCAAGAGGTACAACCTCTGCGGAGCGCGCATCGGCTGCATCGTCTCGCACAACAAGGACGTGATGGCTGCGGCGATGAAGTTCGCCCAGTCGCGCCTCTGCCCTCCGGTGCTGGGGCAATACGCCGCCATCGGGGCCCTGGACACGCCGCAGAGCTATTTCGATGAAGTCAAGGCCGAATACGTCAGACGCCGCGACTGCGCGGTGAAGATGCTCAACGAGATTCCGGGGGTATATGCCCCGAATCCGATGGGAGCCTTCTACACGGTGGCCGAGCTGCCGGTGGACGATGCCGAAGACTTCGTCAAATGGATGCTGACGGACTTCAGCGTCGAAGGCCGGACCACGATGGTCACCCCGGCCGCATCCTTCTACAAGACTCCGGGCGAGGGGAAGAACCATATCCGGCTCGCCTACGTGCTTGAGGTGCCTGAACTCCGGGAGGCCATCGGCATTCTGGCGGAAGGACTCGCAAAATACAGCCGATGAAGCCGCAGTTCAGCACGCTTGCCGAACTTTACGAGCACTCCGTCAAGGCGTTCCCCAAAAGGATTGCCGCAGAGTTTGTCGGCGGGGGCCAGAGCTACACCTACGCGCAGTTCAAGGACTGCTGCGACAACATCTCGAAGCGCCTTTCCAACTTCGGCATCGGCGCAGGGGACAAGGTCGCCATCCTCTCGGAAAATTCCCCGAACTGGAGCGCGGCGTTCTTCGCCATCACCGTCTATGGGCGCATAGCCATCCCGATGCTGCCGGACCTCTCGTCCGTGGAGGTCGAGAACATCCTCGCCCACTCCGAAGCCAAGGCCATCTTCATCTCCAAAAAGCAGCTTCCCAAACTAAGCGAGCAGGCCCTCTCGCGCCTCAAGCTGGTCATCGCCATAGGAGACCTGAGCTTCATCAAGGCGGAGGGAAGCTCCTACACCTGCGACGGCAAGGTGAGCCGTCCTACGGAGATAGACACCGCGGCGATCCTCTACACCTCCGGAACGACGGGCAACGCCAAGGGAGTGATGCTCTGCCACCGCAACTTCTGCGTGAACGTGCTCAATTCCTGGTACAGCTACAAGGTCAACAAGAAGGACGTCTTCCTGTCCATACTTCCGATGGCCCACACCTACGAGATGAGCATCGGAATGCTCTACCCCTTCTCCATGGGAGCCAGGGTGGAATACCTCCAGAAAGTCCCGACACCTTCCATACTCATCTCCACGCTCGCCAGGATAAGGCCGACCGTGATGCTGTCCGTGCCCCTGATCATCGAGAAAATCTACCGCAGCAGCGTCCTGCCCACCATCGGCAGGAGCCATTTCCTCTCCTACCTTGACAAGCACGCCAAGTGGCTGCTCTACGCTCTGGTGGGGATGAAGCTCAAGAAGACCTTCGGCGGACGGATAGGATTCTTCGGCATCGGCGGAGCCAAGCTGGATCCGGAAGTCGAAGTGTTCCTCAAAAAGGCGAGATTCCCCTACGCCATAGGCTACGGACTCACCGAAACCGCACCGCTCATCTGCACCGCCTCGCCGTACAAGACCTGGCCGGGAACGACCGGACGGCCCGTCAGGGGGATGGAAATCAAACTCATGGACATCAACCCCCAGACAGGGGAGGGAGAAATCTGCGTCAAGGGCCCCAACGTGATGCTCGGCTACTACAAGGACTACGAGCGCACGGAGTCGGTGCTGTCACCGGACGGCTGGTTCCGTACCGGAGACCTTGCCAGTATCGACAGGAAAGGCCGCTACTCCATCAAGGGAAGGCTCGGAAGCGTAATCATCGGCTCTTCGGGAGAGAACATCTACCCCGAGGAGATCGAGAAGGTGATCAACAGCATCGAGGGGATAGGAGAATCCCTGGTCGTCCAGAGAGACGGCAGGCTGGTGGCGCTCGTCCAGTTCAACGACAACATCATAGACTGGAAGCTTGAGGGGCAGGACAAGTTCATCGAAGACATCGAGGCGCGCAAGAAGGCCATCCTCGACTTCGTGAACTCCAAGGTGAGCCATTTCATGAACATCAAGTCCGTGGAAATCCAGAGAGAGCCGTTCATCCGCACGGCGACCCACAAGGTCAAGCGCTTCCTCTACGAGAAGAAGAAAAATTAGCGGAGATCGGCCAGATCCATCACCAGAGCGCGGGTCTTCTCCCAGCCCAGGCACGGATCCGTAATCGAACGTCCATAGACCCCGTCCCCCGCCTTCTGGTTTCCGTCCTCTATATATGACTCTATCATAAGGCCTTTGACGAGGCGGAGAATGTCGGCGTTGTGCCTCGTGCTGTGCAGCACCTCCTTGGAGATGCGTATCTGTTCGAGGTACTTCTTGCCCGAGTTAGAGTGGTTCGTGTCAATCACCACGGCGGGATTCGCAAGTCCGCTCCGGACGTAAAGCTCATGGAGCTGCACGAGGTCTTCATAGTGGTAGTTGGGGTGGGTGTTCCCCCACGAATCCACGTAGCCCCGCAGGATGGCATGCGAAAGAGGATTGCCCTTGCTCTCCACCTCCCAGTTGCGGTAGATGAAAGTATGGGGGCTGTGCGCCGCGCGGAGGGCGTTCATCATCACTGACAGGTTGCCCCCCGTAGGATTCTTCATCCCCACCGGCACGTCCAGCCCGCTCGCCGTGAGCCGGTGCTGCTGATTCTCAACGGAACGCGCCCCCACGGCCACGTATGACAGCAGGTCGGAGAGATATTTGTGATTCTCCGGGTAGAGCATCTCGTCCGCGCAGGAAAAGCCCGTCTCAGAGAGGACCCGCAGATGCAGCCTGCGGATGGAGATCAGCCCCTTGAGCATATCGGAATGCGCACTGGGATCCGGCTGATGGAGCATCCCCTTGTAGCCCTCGCCGGTGGTGCGCGGCTTGTTGGTGTAGATGCGCGGCACCATCACAATCTTGTCCTTCACCTGCTCCTGGAGTTCGCGAAGGCGCCCCACGTAGTCTATGACCGCATCCTCGCGGTCCGCCGAGCAGGGGCCTATCACGAGCAGGAGCTTGTCGCTCTTCCCGGTGAAAATGTCCGCTATCTGCGCATCATTCGAGGCTTTTGCAAGCATGCTGTCTTCGGACACCGGATACATCTCCTTTATCTCCTGAGGGATGATGAGCTTGCGCTTGAAAATCATGTTCATGCCGATTCTCCTTTTTTTCCGGCAAAAAAGTCCGTGCCGTACCTCAGGGCAAGCGCGTCGCAGAGCACGACGGCGACCATGCCCGTCACCACCGGGCAGATGCGCCGCACTATCGCCGGGTCGTGACGGCCCCCGAGACTGAGCTCTACCTCCCTCTCCTGACGGAAATCCACGCTCTTCTGAGTCTTGAATATCGATGGCGTAGGACGAACCGCCATATTGAAAATCAGAGGCATACCGTTGCTGATGCCGCCATTGATGCCGCCGCTGCGGTTGGTGGAGGTCACCACGCGGCCTTCGGAAATACGGAACGGGTCATTGGCCTGCGATCCGCGCATCGAGCCAAGGCCGAAGCCCTCTCCGAACTCAATGCCCTTGATCCCTCCTATGGCGAACACCGCTCTGGAAATCATCCCTTCGAGGGAATCGAACCACGGCTCCCCCACTCCTGCGGGAAGACCGCACACGGCGCACTGCACCACTCCGCCGACAGAATCCCCGTCAGCCTTGGCGGCGAGAATCTCCTTCCCCATCGCCTCCTCCATCTCATCCAACACGGGGAAAGTCTTGTTTTCCAATGACTTGATTTCCTCCGACGGGTCGAGAGAGAACGGCCTGTCAGCGGCTGCGCCGCAACTCAGGATGTGCGTTCCGACACTGACCCCTCTGGAGGCGAGCGCTCTCTGACATATCGCCCCCGCCGCCACGACACCCGCCGTCACCCTTCCGGAGAAATGTCCTCCGCCGCGCAGATCCTCAAAACCGTGATATTTCATCTCGGCGGCGAAGTCGCTGTGGGACGGACGGGCCACCCCCTCCGGATAATCCGAACTGCGCACGTTCTCGTTGGGGATGACTATGGTGAGCGGCGCTCCGGTAGTGTAGCCGTCGCGCACTCCGCTGATTATCCTGTAATTGTCACTTTCCACCCGGGCCGTGTCAAGCGCAGAGCAGGGACGGCGTCTTGCGAGCCGAGAAATGATGAACTCGTCATCGACCCTGACACCCGGTGCGAGACCGTCGAGCACGACCCCGACGGCCGGCCCGTGACTCTCCCCGAAAACGGTCAGGATGACACTTGTGCCTATGGAATTCTTCATCTTCCTCAGAATGAACCCACTACCTTCAGATTGTCGCAGAGCGTCCCGAGTTCGTTCAACATGCTGCGTCCGTCGCGGGTGTCCACGTTGCCGTCGAGCTCGACATAGAAGTAATAGTTCCACATCAGCCCCTTCACCGGACGGCTGCGCAGACAGCTCATGTTGTAGCCGTGCGCTCCGATGATGTTGAGGGTCTTGGCAAGGGAGCCGGCTTCGTTCTTGACCGTGAACATCAGGATGAAGTGGCTGTCACGCGTCCTGCTGAAGGACTGGGCGCGGCTGAACGCGGCGAAGCGCGTGGTGTTGACCCCCGCCCCGTTGATGCGCTCTTCGATGACTTTCAGGCCGTACAGCTGGGCGCACTCCGCGCTGCCGATGGCCGCTATGCTCTCATCCCCCCTCTCGGCGACCATCTTCGCGGCCGCCGCCGTGTTGGGATATTCGTGGGCGGTGAATCCGTTTCTGCGGATATAGTCGGCGCACTGCGAGAGGGCCTGCGGGTGGCTCACCACCTGGGTTATCGTCTCCAGACCCGCCCCCTCGACTCCGAGAAGGTTCTGCACCGCCTCTACTGCCTCCACCTTGTTGATAAAGAGAGGCCCCGAGAACATCAGATCCGTGACGGCGGAAACTTCACCGGCGGAACTGTTCTCGAAAGGCAGCACAGCCGTGTCGCAGTCTCCCGAGACACAGGCCCGGTAGGCGCATTCGAAGTCCTTGCAGGGAACGAGCTGCGCACCGGGGAACATCTTCCCGGCCGCTATGCCGGCAAACGCTCCCGGAACTCCGCCGTATGCCACCCTCATCCCCGAGAGAAGCCTCTGCTGATATTTGCGCGAAAGCGCCATCAGGTTCTGCTCGAAGCTGACGTAATATTCTCTGATTTGATCATCTCCGACGAGCGCGGAGTTGCGGCGAAGCACTTCCGCCTCGCGGGACGGGTCGGATATGGGGAGAGATTCCCTGCGCTTGATGTCGGCGACGCGGCCGCTCTCGGCCATACGCTGCTCGAAAAGTTCCGCCAACTTGGAATCTATCTCATCGATCCTCCCTCTGATATCCTCAAGACTATCCATAATACCTAAGTACCCCCTAGGCGAATCGAACGCCTATCGTAGGAACCGGAATCCTAAATTTTATCCATTAAACTAAGGGGGCTGTTCCGGAGTGCAAATATACTAAATTTTTGCATTTCCGCCGCTATATGAAAATGTGCCCGGAGAGTGTTCCGGGCACATGAAACAACAGCTGATCAAGGCAGCGTGACGGTCAGCTTGTATGCGCCGTCATTGAGAAAGCCGTACTGGAAGTCAGGCAGGCAATACACCGGATAGAGCTGAAGCTCCTTCTCGGAAATCCTGCGGTTCTCGGAAGCATACTGCGAGAAATCCTTGCCCCACTGATACTCGGAAGGATAATAGGCGTAGGCCAGATACTTCCCCTGCACTTTCATCCCCGTGCAGAAAGGCTCGTAATATATGCTCCCGTCGGCGCGTACCGTGAACTGGACATACTCCGAAGGCGTCCCGGCCCAGCCGTTCTCGGCATATTCCTCGGCCGTAAGCCCCTCGGAATAAGGATCCATGACACGATATATGTCCGCCTCCTCGGCCTTATAGACATCCGAGCTGTAGCTGCCGTCGAAAAGGCAGCGGTCGGTCCAGGTGCACTTGCCGAGATACCTGAAATTGAGCTTGCGCTTCGCCGTGATGACCACGCTCCCCTTCTCCGAAGGGCTGAGATTGTCCTTGATGGAGAGGCGCATACGGTACTTGGTGTCGATCCCGAGCTTGTCGATGTCGTTGAAGCGGATCTGGGCATAGGCGAGGTGGCTGCCGTCGGCGAAAAGCACACGCCGTGCTATCAGGGAGAAGATTCCCGCCGGATCGCTGTCCACCCACAGCGCCTCGCCGGACTCACCTGTGGTCTCGAATTCGAGGCTGAGATCGGCCTGGAAAACGTCCTCCGTCCCCCTGTACACGGGCACGAGAATCTGGTTGGCATCCTCCGCGCTGAGTTCCGCATTGAGAACGGACGAGCCGAACGCCAGACCCGAAACTCCTTCATAAACGGTCGATACCTGGTCCTTGGAGCAGGACAGGCAGAGCAGCAGCGCGAGAGCCGAAGAGCTAACGCTGGATATAAGGGTTCTGATCTTCATCTGAAATGTTGGGATTATTGTCTATCTCCGTCTGAGGCACCATCAGGATGCACTCGATGTAGTCCGCCGGGAAAGCGGCGTACTCGGAGTATTTGCTGAGGATATTGGTATGGTTCGACTTTTCGCCGCCCACCGTCCAGTTCCTCGTCCAGCCCTTGGCAAGCCGCAGGATGTCGAAGATGCGCCCGGTCTCGCCCCAGAGCTCGATGCGGCGCTGCAGGAGAATCTCGTCGAGGAGAGTCTTGACGCTGCCGGTGCTCGCGAAAGTCTGTTCGTCGCCGGTGAGGGCGGCCACGCGTGAGGCATAGGCAGGATCCCTCCGGCTGCCGAGTTCACACAGAACCGAGCGGGCCTGCGAATAATCTTTCAGGCGGCAAAGCGCCTCAGCCCTGATGAGGACGGCCTCTTCAAGCCTCATGAAGATGTAGTCGCCCAGATAGCTCTTCTGGTCTTTCCACTGGAACTTGTGCTGGTTGTAGTTGATGTTGGCCCCGTACTTCCACTCCGAAGACGGGACGCCTATGTCGCCGTTCCACCATCCCTTGCGGACATCGGTCTGCGGAATCTGGGCATACAGCCAGTTGCTGATGCACTTGGGAGATTCGGCGGCATAATAGATGTCCGTGCAGGCGTCCATCTGGGAGTAGAACGAAGCATATACCGTGGACTGGTCGGAGAGCACCTTGGCACCCCACACGACGGAGGGCGAATCCACCGAGTTGAACGGAGTGCTGCCCGTCGTCCATGCCTTGGTGGCATCATCGTACTGTCCCTTGACCACCGCAGCTTCGTCCCGCCCGAGCAGGCTCCTGCCCGGCTTTTCGAGCACTATGGCGGCGGCTTCGGCGGCCGTCTTCCAGTCGTTCATCACGAGGGCCACGCGGGCCTTGAGCATATTGGCCGCATAGTAGTCCATCTCGCTGACATCGCTCTGGCTCAGACCTGAAGCTTCATAATACGCCATCGCCAGGTCGAGGTCCTCGACTATCCTGTCATACACGTCCTGCACGGTCCCCCGTCCCTTGCCCTTGGAAGAGCTGAGCGTCGGTTCGGTATAGACCGGCACTCCGGGGAGGCTCTCGTGGCCCTTGTAGGTCTGCTGGTAGGACTGTATCAGCATGAAGTACGAGAACGCCCGCACGGCATAAGCTTGCGCCGTCAGGTAGTTGAGCTTGGCCTTGTCCCCGGAGGCCGTCGGAGAGGCGGAGAGGATATAGTTGACGTTGTTGATTATCTGATAGAAGTATGTCCAGGTGAAATAGCACCTCTGGATCTTGCTCGTGTAGCGCTCACGGACCTCGTAGCTGTAGTCCTTCCAGAACCAGCCAGGGCCTTCGGCGGTCTGCACCATATCCTCCCCCATCAGGTCCGCCGCCAGAGTCACGGCAAGGTTGCCGAAGCACTGGTGGGCGTTCGCGGTGACGAAGTCGATCCTGTTGTACATCGTGGCGTAAACTCCGTTCATCGCCACCTCGATGGCATCCGCGTCCCTTAGGATGAGATTCTTGTCCACGTCCGTGGACGGAGATGTCTCAAGCATCCCGGAGCAGGACGGGAGGACCCCCAGACAGAGCGCGGCAAGCGCAAGAGTGAATGTCTTCTTTACTGTGAATTTCATCTTGTCTCTAGAATTTAAGGTCAAGCCCGAGATTGAGAGTACGGTTCGGGGTGTACGAGTACGAAGTGGAGCCGGAGAAGTCAGCCTGCGGGTTCATACCCTTGAGAGAGGTGAAAATCCACGGGCTGTCGCAGGAGAGATATACTCTCAGAGACTCTATCCCGGCCCCTGAGAGCAGCGCGGAAGGCAGGGTGTATCCCACAGAGAGATTCTTCACCGCGAAATACGACGCGTCCACGAGGAAACGGTCGGAGGCGAGCGTGGAGAGGGTCGTCAGCGCCTTCGGCACGTCAGTCACATCCCCGGCCCCGGTCCAGCTGCGGAGAACGTTCTTGTGGTAGGTCTGCCCGATGAAGGAGGGTTCCATGAGGGAACGGTAGATGTTGTCGAACACCTTGCCTCCCACCGAATAGGTGAAGAGGAGGGAGAAATCCAGCCCCTTCCAGCTGAAGTTCGACGAAAGCGAACCGTAGATGTCGGGGATTCTGCTCCCGAAGACGTACTTGCTGCCGGAAGCCGCCGTGGCGTTGTTGGTGACATATTCGCTGCCCTCGATCATATTGCCCTGAGCGTCCTTCTTGTAGGCCCAGTAGAGCTGTTCTCCCGTGGCCGGATCCACTCCTGCGCTCTTGGACAGATAGAAGGAATTGACCGGAAGCCCCTCCCTTATGAGAAAGACCCCGCTGATTATGTCCTCCCCGTTGTCGGAGAGCCTGAGCACCCTGTTGCGGAGGGTCGAGCCCATCCAGCCGACGCTCCAGTGCAGGTCTCTGCCGGATATCAGGTCGGCATTGAGACTTATGTCGAAGCCGCTGTTGAGTATGCTGCCCACGTTGTCATAATATCCCGGGAAACCGAGAGATATGGCCATGGGGGTCTCGAGCAGCAGGTCGCTTGTCCGCCGGCTGTACCATTCCACGGTTCCGGAGAGTCTGTCGAAAAGGCGGAACTCGACGCCCGTGTTGAAGTTGCCGTTCTTCTCCCATGTTATGTCCCGGCTTTCGACGGAGGTGATGACGGCTCCGGAATGGTTCGCGTTGGGGTAGTTCATCGAATAGAGGGACTGCCAGGCGTAGAACGAGCCGAGGTTGTCATTGCCCTGCACGCCGTAACTGGCCTTGAGGGTGAGGTTGTTGATCCAGTCCTTGTCCCTTAGGAACGGCTCCTGCGAGATGCGCCACGAACCCCCGACGGACCAGAAGGCCCCCCAGCGGTTCTCCTTCATGAAGCGCGAAGACGCATCCATGCGGAAGCTGGCGGAGAAGTAGTACTTGTCCGCATACGAGTAGTTGAGCCTCGAAAGATAGGAGTCGATGGCGTAGCGGTCGGTCTGCGAGTTGGCTCCGGCAAGCGTGGAGCCCATCCCGAGATCGTCATAGCCGTCGAAAGGGAAGCCGGTCCGGGAAGCGAGGACGTAACGGAACTCGTAATTGTAGAACTCATGCCCCGCGAGAGCGTCCACGGAGTGCTCCCCGAACTTGCCGTTCCAGCTGAGCAGCTGGTTGACGGTGTAGCTGAGCATGCGCCCCGTCTCCTTGGTGAGGCGGCCCGTGCCGGCGGCATTGCCGGAGACGCGGTTGTAGTTGGTGCTCTCGTAGGTGTCGGAATTGTCGGCTCCGAGATTGGCCGAGAGCTTGAATCCGCCGAACTTCAGCGCGGCGTTGGCCCTGAGGTTCACCGTCCCCGTCTGGCTGTAATACTCGTCGTCGAAGAGGGTGGCCACGGAATTCTTGTTGTTCTGCGCACCGGCCGGACGGGACTTGCCGTAGTCGAACACGCGCGAGAGGCTCTCGTCGAGGACATCGCTCCCGTCGGCGTTCTTTTCATATACAGGGTAGATGGGGGCCATCATCATCGCGGAGTACCAGACGTTGGTGTTGTTGGAACTTCCGTCCGAGCCGAGGAAACGGCTGTCGCTGTAGGTGTAGTTGACGTCGGCCCCGAAATCAAACCAGTCCTTGGGGGACATCTGGGCCCCCACCCTTGCGGTGTAGCGGCTGAAGCCGGTGGTCTTGAGGGTCCCCTGCTCATCCAGATATCCGAGCGAGGCGAAATAGCGTCCCTTGGAGCCGCCCCCGTTGGCCGAGAACTGGTACTCCTGACGGAAGGCCGCCTTGCGCTGAGCCTCGTCGAGCCAGTTTTCCGAATATTTCAGAGCCGCCCCCGGGACGACCTTCCCGTCCGAGCTGAAGACTTCCTCTATCGGAATGCAGTACGGATTGTAGATGTTGTCGGTGCCGAGGAAACGGTTCGCCAGACGCGCCACGGTCATCCCGGAAGCCACGGAAGGCAGATAGCCCTCCGTGCTCACGAGGTCGTTGTAAGTGGCGGCCCAGATATGCTCCATGTACTCATCGACGCTCAGAGTCTCATACGCCGGGATGGCCCTTGAGCTGATGCCGGCCTTCATGTTGAGAGAGATCTTGACCGCCCCTTCCGTATCCTTGCCGGACTTGGTCGTGATCATTATGACTCCGTTGGCCCCGCGCGCGCCGTACAAGGCTCCCGCGGACGCGTCCTTCAGCACGGACATGGTCTCGATGTCGTTGCTGTTGATGGTGCTCAGATCCCCGTCATACGGCACTCCGTCAACCACGAGCAGAGGCGCGTTGGAGGCGTTGATGGAACCGAAACCGCGCACCCGGAGCTCGGCCCCGCTGCCCGGCTGTCCGCTTCCGGAAGTCACCATCACTCCGGCCACCTGACCGTCGAGCATCTTGGAGACGTCCGTCACGGCCCTGTCCTTGAACTTGTCGGCCTTGACCACTTCGGCGGAGCCGGTGAACGACTCCTTCTTGGTGGTGCCGTAGGCCACGACTATCACCTCGTCCAGCAGATCTCGGTTGACGTCCAGTTCCACGTTCAGCACGCTGACGTCTCCCAGCACGACGGTCTTCGGAACCATCCCGAGGCAGGAGAAACTCAGGCGGTCGCCCGTCCGGGCCTTGATCAGATAGCGGCCGTCAAAGTCGGTGATGGCCGACGCGCCGCTCCCCTCCACCACCACCGTGGCTCCGATCAGGGTCTCCGAATTAGAACTGTCAGTCACAACCCCTGACACCTCGCGGACCTGGGCCCGGAGAGCAAGAGTTGTGACTGCTGATAATATGAGGGAGAGAATTATTCCTCTTCTCATCGTCATTTGACCTTAATGCAACGGATGGCCGAGCCGTAGCTGCGGTTGAGGTAGCTCTCCGAGGCCGGATTGCCCCATGCGAACACCTGCATCGTCATGGTGGTGTTGGAAGGGGTCGAAGTCCAGAGCTGGGCTCCGCTGTCCACTCTCTCGAACACTCCCGACTGAGGATTTCTGTCACCGTTGAAAGGGAACCAGTACTCCCTGCCGTCAGACTGCCTGTAACGGAAGCCTATGCAGTACTCGTCCTCGTACTCGATATACCACGGATAAGAAGGGTCATACTTGCCGCCGTCGGTGAGGCCGCCGTCCTTCTTGTACTCGGAGCGGAATCCCCAGGCCTCTCCGGCCTGAGGCACCATCCATCCCTCCGGGCACGGATCGTACTTGGTCTTCATGTGGGACTGGCTTCCCCAGAGGTCGTTGTCCTGAAGATCGGCCTTGTCGGTGAGCCAGTCGACCACAGGCCAGGCTGAAGATGGGGCGCCGTAGAACGTCATCGGGTTGCTGATGGCAAGCCTGAGGTTGGTGCTGGTCCTGTCATCATAGACCGGACGCTCCTCAAAGGATTCATAGACCTCGTTGCCGTCGATGTCATACATCTTGATGAGCTTGGAAGAATGCACCCCGTCCCCGCAGACAAAAGGATCCTTGCGGCCCCACTGGTACAGATAGCCGAGGGCCTTGGCAGAGTATTTCTCGTTGCTCAGGGCTCCGAGGTTGCGGTCCATGAAGGTGAAGGTGTTGCCCTCCTTGCTCGTCCACACGAACGGATCCGCATCCGGGTCATAGTCGCTCACCCAGAGATGCCAGCTCCACACCACCACGCCGTCCTTGAGGGCCGCCACCACGGCGTTGCCGCTAAGGGAAGGATTGAGGCTCACTACGATAGCGCCCTCGGACGGAGCCGCCGCGACGGATTTGACCATCCCGCGCTCAGTCTGATAGAGGAGCTTCGCGTTGTCGAAGTCCAGCTTGTCGGCGGAGTTGCCCTCGACGGCCTGGATCGTGAGAGCGGCGCCGGGCTTTACGATATAGCTGTTGGCAGCTCCGGCAGTCTGGCTGACCGGCACGACCGCGATGTTCATCGCCACCTTGGCCTCACGGGAGTAGTCGTCCTTGACGCTCAGTTCCACCTGCACGGATTCGGTGAGGGCGGAAGGTGCGGTGAGGACAATCTTGCCGGACAGGCCGTCGGAAGAGAGTTCGCACTTGCCGCTCCAGGAAGACGGAGTTACGGCAAGCTGCGGAGCGGAGAGTTTGGCCTCCCCGATGCCGCTGATCGTGAAAGGTATCTCGAAAGAGCCTCCCGGACGGCAGGCCATCGACTTGAATTCTGAAGAGAAACCGATCTCAAGAGCCTCGGAGGCCCCGACCTTGACAGAGGTGGTGGCCGTCACGCTGCGGGAGTTGGCCTCATCGACGGCGGTGAGAGTTACGCTTACGCTCTCTCCCGAAGATACCGCCGGAGCGGTGAAAAGCACCTCTCCCTGATACATGAGAGGATTCTTGACCTCGACCGAAGCGCGGTCATTGGAAGATGCCGCACTCACGCTGATATCCGCGTTCTCGTGGCCGGTGACCACGAAGGCGAGGGAAATCGTGCCTCCCGGCTCCACACTATATTCATCTGATCCGAAAGCCGCCTTCAGCGAGCCGAGCTCGGGCTTGGGATCTTCTTTCTGGCAGGCCCCCGCAACGAGGACAAGCGCAGTAAGGGACAAGGCCGTTACGGCCCTTGACAGAGTCTTGAACATTGTTAAAAGTATTAGCGGTTAATTTCTTATTTCACTTTCACGCAGCGCACCGGCGTGCCGTAGCCGTATCCGAGGCCGCCCTTGGCACTTGCCGAAGAAGGGCTGACGGTGGCGGAATAGGCCCTGCAGTTGTCCGGATCGGAAGTGGCGGACCACATCTTCGCGCATGGCCAGGTGGAGCCTACGCCGTTGCAATAGCTTCCTCCGTGAGGAATCTCACCCTGGGCCGGGAAGAAGAAAGAGTCGCCCCCGACCTTGACATAGCGGCCGAGAAGGTCTTTGTTGGCGGTGGAACCCTCGACGGAGAAGTACTTGGTCTTCTCCACCTCGGCATCCTGATAGAAAGCGAAGGCTCCGATTTCAGGCACCATCCATCCGTCAGGACACGGGTCATAGACTGACTTCTTGCCCGTCTTGCCGCCCCACAGATCCACGACCTCGTCGGTCTTCGGGAAGGTCTTGGTGTTGGAGATCCAGCCCCAGTTTCCGGAATTCACGCCGGAATACCAGGTGAAAGGATTGGCTACCGCATTCGGGATATTGTTCTCGGCACCGCAGGCCTCAACCTTATATTCGACCTCATTGCCCTCGATGTCATAGACCGTCTTGAGGGAAGCGGTGAGGGTGGAACCCGGGAAAGCGTCCTTGCGGCCCCACTGGTAGAAGTTGCCGCTGACCGCATCGGTGCCCGGCTCAGCCGAGGTGGCTCCAAGGTAGCGGTCCATAAAACTGTAGCTCACGCCCGATGTCTTGTCGGTATAGTCCATGGTCTTGGCGGCAGGGTCATAATCGGCCACCCAGAGGGTCCAGCTCCAGACCGCCTTCCCGTCGGCATCGTAAGCGGCCACCACGGCATTGCCGCTCAGCTCCGGGGCGAGGGCGACGAAAATGCTCCCTGAAGCGGAATCCGCGATCACGTCGGAAACCATATCCTTGCAATCCTGCCAGAGCAGGGCGGCGGAAGCGAAATCGACGCCCCCGGAAATGTTGGCGGAAGGGAACTTGACGAATGCGCCCGGCTTCACGATATAAGTGTTGGCCGCAGCGGTGAGCTCCTGATAATTATCTGCCATCACGGCGGACACGGCCACGCTTTTCTTGACCGTGCGGGAGTTGGCCTCATCGGTGACGCTCACCTCGACGTTCACGCTCACAGGAGCGAGTATATATTTCGGAGCGCTGATCTTCAATACGCCTGAAGCCGCATCAGTTTCTGACATCTCGACGGCGGCTGCATAGTCCGCGTTGTCGGATACGGCCTCCACCTCCAGAACGGAGGATCCGGCCTCACCCACGGAGAACGGGAATTCAAGAGTCTCGCCCTGCCTGATGACGGCGGACTCTTCGGATGAGGCGAAGTCAAGAGTGAGATCCTTGAGAGCTTTTTCACAAGATGCGCTCACAAGAAGCGCGGCCAGAAGGGAGAGACACAGAGCTCCTCCCCTCCAGATAAAATCAGATTTTCTCATATTGTAATACACACTAAAATTGTTTTCCGGTATGTCTAACCTTGTATCCGTGACAAATAAAGCAAAAAACTTTCAGAACAACAACAGCCCTCCGCAACGCCCCCGGGAAGCGATATTTTTCAGAATGACAGCGAGAACGGGGATAATGATTACAATCCGAAACGAAAAACTCCCGCAGGGCACAAGACTTTAAGCGTTGCGGCCGCAGAAGCAGGGGGACAAAAAATTTGAATTTTTACTCCTCCTTTCTCCAGAAGCGCGAAGTGATGTCCTCCCCCCTGTGGTAGAGCCTCTGGTTGGTGGTCCTTTCGTTGAGCGGCCCGAGAGCCTCGATGTAGGGGCCCAGCTTCACGTAGTCGAAAGCCTCCTTCAAGTCCTCCTCCACGTCTTCCCTGCCGGAGTAGAGAGCCGTCTGAACCTCGGGCCAGCTCCCGCGAAGATGACGGACAAGGCGGAGCAGGGCCGCGCGGTCATTGCCCTCTCCGAGGAAGAGCAGGCAGTCCACCCCGAAGTTGTCCTCCAGCATCTTGTCCAGGGCCTCTTCGGTGAGCTCCTCCCCGATGTCAGCGCGCAGGAAAGGAGAGTGGCACCCGGGACAAGAACCCCGGCAGTTGGTGATTTCAACCGCCAGGGTCACTTTATCGGGTATCTCCTCCAGAACCACGTCCGTGAGTTCCGGCAGATATTTAATCATTGTTCTTCGGATTGTAGAACCTCTTCTTCGCCTCTTCCTGACGCGGCTCGGCAAAGGACGAAACCCTCTTGAGGTAGCCTATCACCCTCGTGAGATAATCGATGTTGGTGCTGCCGCACTTCGGGCACTTGGTGAGCGTGTCCTTGCTGATGAATCCGCACTCGTTGCAGACCGTGTTGCGGACGTTGAAGGTGAAGTAGTTGGTGCCGTAGTGGGCCGCCACGTTCAGAAGGCGGCGGTACTGCTCCTTGGAGAGATGCTCTGAAAGGTTCATGTGCAGGGCGGAGCCTCCGTCCAGATATTTCACGAAATCCTCGCCGTGCAGCTTGAACTTGTCTATCATGGAGACCTCCACGTCTTCCGGATTATAGAAGTAGGAGCTGTAGAGGTTGTGCTTGCCGGAGACGAAATAGCCGTCCTTCTTGTCCCACTTGTAGTTCTTGGCCGCGAGATTCTCGGCAGGCACGAACTCCGTGTTGAACATGGCCTCCGGATTGCGGTCCTTGCGGTTGGAGATGTTGATGGTCTCAAGAACGGTGTTGACGAAGTCGCCGTACTCCGGATTCGGGGAGATCTTGAGTCCGAGGAACTCCGCCGCCTCGGTCAGACCGTTCACCCCCACGGTCAGATACTGCTTGCGCATGTCGATGAAGCCGGCCTTATAGACGTCCAGCATATCGGCCTTGAGGAAATCCTTGATGATCTCGTTGAAGGCGATCTGGTATTTGTGCACGCGTGCGGTCATCTCCGTGAGGTCCTTGTCAATATAATTGGTGTACAGGTCGTCCTTGTCGTAGAAGTTGGACAGGGGGTCGAGCGGCTTTCCGGCGGGCAGGGTCACTCCCCTGCGCTCCAGGAAATAGCGGCGGACGGAGTCCTGGATGAGACGGTTGAGATTGATGGTCATCACCGACTTGGAGCCGGTCGCCACGGAGGCCGTTCCCATCGAGTACTGGTGGGTGGTATGGTTGTGCGTGACGTCCTCCTTGTCCTCGAGGTCGGTCAGGCTGTTGCGCAGACGGCAGCAGCTCGCCAGAGAATCCGGGCTGTTGGAGATATAGCAGAAGAAACTGTGCCCCTTGGCCCACATCTCCGCCGTGAAGTCGGCGTAGTCCTTGTCGAGGTAGTCGTCCCCGCCGTCGGTCAGAAGGGCCATCGTCTCCACCGGGAAGGTGAGGATGTAGCGGGTGCGCTCCTCGTTGAACCAGTTCATGAAATGCTTCTGGAGCCAGTCGAGGGTCTCCCACTTCGGGGCGCTGCCGTCGGGGAAACGGAATTCTCCGAACACGCCCTGGAAATAGTTGCGGTCGAAGTAGCTGATGTTCCAGAAGACGGTCTGGTAGCCCCTGTTGCCGGCCGGCATGTTCATGGAGTGCACCACCTGCTGGAAATAGTTGTCGATGACCTTGACGAGAGTGCGCTTCTTGACGTTCATCTCCACCACCTCGTCCAGCCGGGAGATGTAGTCGTCCCCGTAGTCCTTGCGGATGAAGTAGTCCAGGTACATCAGGAATTCCGGCGTCGCGACGGCCCCCATGAACTGCGAAGACACCGAGTACACGAGGTTGATGAACTCCCCGCAGAAGGACTTGAGGTCGGTCGGGGCTATGGACACCCCGCCCAGTTCGCGCAGACCGCTGACGAGGAAGGGATACATCGAGATGGCCACGCAGTACGGGAAGCCCGGAGTGCCGCTCTCGTCGTGCTTGTAGAGGATGTGCGAGTTGAGATCCTTGAGGTACTGATCCGCGAGGGCCCGCCCGTAGAGGGTCTTTATCTTGTCGCACATTATATAGCGGTTCTGCTTGATGTTGTTCTCTTTGTAGAGCTCGTTGCCGAGGGTGACGATGTTCTTGCGCGTGACATTGGCGTTGGAGTCGAACTTGGAGCCCGTCGCCGCATTGGAGGCGGCGATGTAGTCCTTGATGAAGTCGCGCTTGCGGCGCAGATCCACGTCGGCGTCGAACTTTTCGATGTATGCCAGGGCGACCTTTTTGTTGATGGACATCAGCGACTCCTCCACCTGGCGGCGGATTTCGGCGCTCGTAATGCCCTCATAGACATAGAGGTTGTTTATGATTGAGACTACTATGGCATCATCGCAGTACTCCTTGGCGGACTTGTATGCCTGATGAATGCCCCTTGCAAGCTTGGCCTTGTCAAACTCTTCGACAGACCCGTTGGTTTTACGTACGTCCATACGCGTTTATCTTTTTATTCGAAATTACCGGGACGAATTTAAGAATATTGGCACTCCACGGCCCAAAAGAACGCGGCAAGTTTTCAACAAAGTTTTCAACAGCCGCGCAGAACGCGCCCGAGAAGAGCTCATCCTCTTGTTTTTCAGAAGGCTTTCAGACATCCGACGTACCCGTGCAGTCAATTCGCCGTTTTTTGTAAAAAACACTTTTGACGCATTTGTGTTTTTTGTAAAAAACACATTATATTTGCAGACATTGAGAAACAGCTTCTAAAAAACACCAGTTGATATGGAAAAGTTATTTCAGCGTCACGATGAATATTTGGCGGTAACCCCGATGGACTATGTCAGGGATTTTATAGGCATCGTGGATTGGAACAGCCGCCTGCTCTGCATCCGCGGTCCTAAAGGAGTCGGGAAGTCCACTCTTATTCTTCAGAGAATAAAACTAAATCACACGGCAGGAGACAGGCATATCCTTTACTGTTCCGCAGATTCCGGGTATTTCTCAAATCACAGCCTCTTTGATACCGCTGAAGATTTCGCGCGGCACGGCGGGACACATCTATTTATAGATGAAATACATAGATATGACAAGTGGAGCATCGAGATTAAGGAGATTTACGATCTTTTTCCGAAACTTCACCTTGTCCTGAGCGGAAGTTCGCTGCTGGCACTCAGGAGCGGTATGGCTGATCTTTCCAGACGAATGCTGATTTACGATATGCCCGGTCTTTCTTTTCGGGAGTATCTCCATCTGACGAAGGTGATGGACTATCCTGCAGTATCATTGGAGGAGTTGCTCGCACGTCCGGAAGAAATTTGCCGAGACATAAGAGAACAGTGCCGTCCGCTGGAATATTTCCGGAATTATCTGCAGACCGGATACTATCCCTTCTATTTCGAAGATTCCGTAGCTTATGCCCCGAGAGTCGAGAATGTTGTAAATTATACGATTGAAAACGAATTGACATCCCAATGCGGAGTGGATGTTTCCAACACAAGGAAAATCAAGGCTCTGA
>CAVHNN010000018.1:0-39234 GCA_963637465.1 Paludibacteraceae bacterium | reverse complement strand
CGTCTCTTTGTAAGAGACGAGCCGATTTAGAAGCGCTATTTCTGCTCCGAGAGAATCTTCTCGCTGCGGGAGATGAAGTCCGCGAGGGCCTTGCCCTTGAGCAGGCCGTTGCCCAACAGGGCGAGATCCACTATCTGGTGCAGCAGCGAGCTGGAAGCGACAAAGTCCTCCACGCTCTCATCCGGCGAGGCCTTCCTGTCGGCCCAGATTCTGGAGACGAGAGGATTCTGCATATTGACAAGGATATTGTAGGACTCCGGCAGAGAGCCGTAGAAATTCATCCCGCCGCCCATTGAGCTCATCTCGCGATAACGGCGCATAAACTCGTTCTGAGTGATGAGCACAGGAGAAGAATTCTCCCCGAGGTTCTCCGCATCTATCTTATAGTCATTGCCTTCCGGAAGCACGGCCTTGAACATCTCCTCCAGAGTCTTCTTGTCATCCTCGGAAAGCTCGGGCCGCACGGCCTCCTCCTTTTTGATGAGATTGGACACGGAGTCGCTGTCCACGCGGGCGAAGCGGGTGTGTTCTATCTTGCTCTCAAGCAGATTGACCCAGTGGCTGTCAAGCTCGCAGTCCATCAGGAGCACGTCATAGCCCATATTCTTGGCCGCCTCGATGAAGCTGTACTGCTCATCCATCTTGGTGGCATAGAGATAGACCACGTTCTTGTCCTTGTCCGTCTGCGATGGCTCTATCGCCTTGCGATAATCCTCAAGACTGAAGAACTTGCCGTCGGTGTTCTTGAGCAGGGCGAAGCTCATCGCACGCTCGCGGAACTTCTCGTCGCTGAGCATGCCGTACTCGATGAAGAGCTTGATATTGTCCCACTTCTGCTCGTACTGCTCCCTCTGGGTCTTGAAGATGTCCTCCAGGCGGTCAGCGACCTTCTTGGTGATGTAGGTGCTGATTTTCTTGACGTTGGAGTCGCTCTGAAGATAGCTTCGGCTGACGTTGAGAGGGATGTCCGGAGAGTCGATCACTCCGTGGAGCAGGGTCAGGAAGTCCGGCACGATGTTGTCCACGTGGTCGGTGACGAACATCTGATTGCAGTAGAGCTGAATCTTGTTCTTGTCGATGGCCATCCTTTCCTTTATCTTCGGGAAGTAGAGCACGCCGGTGAGGGTGAACGGATAATCCACGTTGAGGTGAATCCAGAACATCGGATCCTCCTCCATCGGGTAGAGCTCATGATAGAACTTGAGATAATCCTCGTCCTTGAGTTCGGAAGGAGCCTTGGTCCAGATCGGCTCGATGCTGTTGATCACGTTGTCCTCCTGCGTCTCGACCTCCTTGCCGTCCTTCCACTCGGTCTTCTTGCCGAACACCACCGGCACCGGCATGAACTTGCAGTATTTGCCGAGAAGCTGGCTGATGCGGCCCTTGGACGCATATTCGGAAGAGTCATCGTCGAGGTACAGGGTGATTTCGGTGCCGCGCTCCGTCCTCGCGCTCTCGGACATAGTGTATTCCGGAGAGCCGTCGCAGCTCCACAGAACCGGCTTCGCGCCGTCCTTCCAGCTCAGGGTGTCGATGGTCACCTTCCCGGCCACCATGAAGGCGGAGTAGAAGCCGAGACCGAAATGCCCGATGATGGAGCCTATCTGATCCTTGTATTTCTCAAGAAACTCTCCGGCGGAGGAGAAAGCTATCTGGTTGATGTACTTGTCAACTTCCTCTTCCGTCATACCGATGCCGTTGTCGATGATGCGGAGCTCCTTCTTCTCTTCGTCCAGTTCGATTCTCACCTTCAGCTCGCCCGTCTCCCCCTTGAAATCCCCGCTGGAGGCGAGAGCCTTCATCTTCTGGACAGCATCGACGGCGTTGGCCACGAGCTCGCGCAGGAATATCTCGTGGTCGGAATAGAGGAACTGCTTGATTACAGGGAAGATGTTCTCGGTGGTGACGCCGATCTTGCCCTTGAGTGTATCGTTTGCCATATTTCTTTTAAATTTTAAAAACCGGATGCAGACTCCTGCACCCGGCCTTGAAAAATCAAAATATGTTCCAGTGACAAATTGTCACCAACTGTCGAGACCGGAAGCCGATGAGGAGCTCCCCTTGTCATACGAATAGCGGCACCAATCGATCAGCTGCCCATCGAGACAGAACTGCCCCATGAAAACCCCGCTCGGCACAAGGTCATATTCCAGACTGAGCTGCCTCTCGTCCGCCACCCACGAATACGTCACGTCGCCCTCCGTCCGGAGGGTGAAAGTGTAGCCGCCGCCCTCGGCGTATTCGAGCTCAAGAGCGGAGAAAATCCACTGCTCCCCGAGGCGGGATTCCGACGGCAGACGCCTGACATTGAGGGTGAACTCCAGCCCCGGGACGCTGTATGAGGATGTCCAGGCATTGTCCCCCACCCTCGTAATGAGAGGCTGCACGTCATCATCGATCCAGTCCTCGACCCGGCGGTCAAATCCCAGATACGCCGCCGCTCCGAGCCCGAACTTCCCGTAAAGCCGCACCGACGGACGATTGAGGAAAATCAGCCTCGCCTGCGGGATGAAGCAGAGCACGGCCCCGGTCTTCGTCCCCCGGCGCTCAGTGCTGACAGCGTCAAAAGTATCGTGCCATACGAAACTGGCGGACAAGTCCGCAGACAGCGAAAACCAGCGGGCGAACATATAGTCAGCCCCGAAAACGATAGAGCCGGTCGACCTGGTGAGGCCGTTGTAGTCGGCATAGATGTCGGAGGGACAGCCCCGCGTTGCATCCCTGAAGATGACGGATGAACTATTTGTAGAGGAAGCGCTTGATGCTCATCTTAGGAGTCTTCTCGAACGGCACCAGCACGGCCTCCACCTTGGAGAGCTGGCTGTAGGACGGGAGCTGACGGTTGGAATTGATACGCACCTTCTCCGGAAGGTCGGACACCGCCTCCTCGTCGAGCCTGGCCCCCTTGATGGCGTCCTTGTCGAAATAGACCAGAGCCACGAGCTTGCCCGAACGGTCGACCACCAGAGACTCGGCGACGAACTCCTGATTGTTGATCACGGCCTCCAGCTCCTCCGGATAGATGTTCTGCCCGTTGGCGGAGAGGATCATGCTCTTGCTGCGTCCCTTGATGAAGACGTTGCGGTCCTTGTCGATGATGCCCAGGTCTCCGGTACGCAGGAAGCCGTCCTCGGTGAACGCGGCCTTGTTGGCCTCTTCGTTCTTGTAGTAGCCTATGGTGATGTTCGCTCCCTTGGCCTGAATCTCGCCGGCGATGTGCTGAGGGTCATCGGAGTCGATGCGCGCCTCGATGCAGTCGATCACCTTGCCGCAGGAACCCGGCACGTAGCGGGACCAGTCCTCGTAGGCGAGCAGCGGAGCCGCCTCGGTCATGCCGTAGCCCACGGTGTAGTGGAGCCCGATGCGCTTGAACCACTTCTCAACCTCCGGATTGAGAGCCGCGCCGCCCATTATGTAGTGACGCACCCTGCCGCCGAAAGCAGCATCGAGAGCGGAACGCATCTTGTTGAATATGATTTTGTTGGCTCCAGGGATGGAGGTCAGCAGACGGATATACCACTTGCTGAGGGCAGGCTTGAGGGAGGACTTGTATATCTTCTCCATCACCAGAGGCACCGTGCATATCATATAAGGCTTCACGTCCTTCATCGCCTTGAGCAGCAGGGACGGAGCCGGGGTCTTGCCGAGATAATACACCGCGCAGCCGCCGGTGAGCGGGTAGAGGAACTCATAGACCATGCCGTAAACATGGGCCATAGGCAGCATGGACACGAGGGTGTCGCCCGGATTGATGGTCACGTGCCTGTGTCCGTATTCTATCGAGGCGCTGAGGTTGCCGTAGGTGAGCATCACGCCCTTAGGGGCGCTCGTGGTGCCGGAGGTGTAGTTGATGACGGCGAGGTCAGGGAAATTGTCCACCGGCATGGTGACGTCGGAAGCGGAGAATCCGCCGGCGTATTTGGCCTCGAACTCGGCGTCCATCTGCTCATAAGCGGCCTTGAACTCCGGATCCGGGGCGTAGAGGAGGGAGAAATCGTCCACGTTGACGGCTCCTTTCAGCTTCGGCATCGCACTGACGTCGAGCTTGTCCCAAATCTCCTTGTCCGTGAAGAGGAGCACGCTGTCGGAGTGATCCGTGAGGTGCGAGATGCTGTCCGGGTGGAAATCGACGAGAATCGGCACGATGACCCTTTCGTTGGCGTTGACGGCGAGGAAGCTCACGGCCCAGCGCGCGGTGTTCTTGGCACAGAGGGAGATCTTGTCCCCCTTCTTGATTCCGGCCTTTTCGAACATCATCCGGAATTTGACGATGTATCTGGAGAGGTCGGCTCCGGTAAAGACTTCGCCCTTGTAGTTGCAGACGGCCGGCTGAGCCCAACCGGACTTGAGGATTTTTTCCAAACAGCTGAGGTAGTGTTCCATTTCGTTGTATTCTTTTTCGCAAAGCTACTCTCCCGCGCACGCATGAGCAAGGGCCGGACTTGCAAAGTGGTGAATATTTGCGATATTTGTGGCGAAACACAGTAATCAGTGGTGAATTGAATATGAGAAAGAAGCCCATAATCGCACTCATTTATGATTTTGACGGGACGCTCTCGCCCGGCAACATGCAGGAGTTCGGCTTTATCCAGGCCGTCGGCAAGACGGCGGAGGAGTTCTGGAGGATGAGCGACAGCATCGCCATAGGGCAGGACGCCTCCAACGTGCTCGCCTACATGAAACTGATGTTCGACGAGGCCCGCCGCAACGGGATAAAGCTCCGCCGCGAGGATTTCAACCGCTTCGGCAAGGACATCCGCCTCTTCGACGGGGTGAAGGAGTGGTTCGCCGCGGTCAACGGATACGGAAAGATGAAAGGAGCCATAGTCGAGCACTACATCAACTCTTCGGGCCTGAGGGAAATCGTCGAGGGCAGCCCCATCGCGGGAGAGTTCAAGCACATCTTCGCGGGCAGCTTCATCTACGGCCCGGACGGGGAGGCGGTGTGGCCCGGAATCGCAGTGGACTACACCGGCAAGACCCAATACCTCTTCAAGATCAACAAGGGCATCTTCAGCGCGAGGGACAACAAGCTCGTCAACGCCTCGACCTCGGATGACAAGAAACGGGTTCCGTTCTCCAACATGATATATTTCGGCGACGGGGACACGGACGTGCCGTGCATGAAAATAGTCGGGATGTTCGGGGGGCAGTCCATAGCCGTGTACGACCCCTCCGACGAGCGCAAGAAGGCTTCGGCGCAGAAGCTCAAGCGGCAGGGGCGGGTCGGATTCTCGATTCCGGCCGTCTATACCGAAGACTCCAAGGCTTTCCGCCTGGTCAGGGCCATCATCGACAAGATCGTCGCCGACCACGAGCTGGAGCAGCTTAAGAAGATTGCATAAGGGGTCGCAGACGACAGTCTGCGGGGGTTAGGAAAAAAGGAGAGGTTCTCAAGCGAGAACCTCTCCTTTTTCATCGTAGAATTCATACTGCAGGATGCTGTGGTCGCTGTCTTCGACCAGCTCCAGCTTGCACTTGTACTTGCGTTTCCACTTGCGGACAAAAGAGTTGAATCCGCGGCTCAGGTATGCGCCCAGAATCGGGCTTGCCTTGAGCGTAAAGGTCTTCTGCCCCTTCTCCACGAGATCCGCGAGATTCCTCTCTATCTGCTCGTCGATGACGGCGGTGGAGGTTATCTTGCCGGTGCCGTGGCACAGAGGACATTTTTCGGCAGTGTCGATCTCGGTCACCGGGCGGATGCGCTGGCGGGTGAGCTGCATGAGGCCGAACTTGGTGAGAGGCAGGACGTTGTGCTTGGCCCTGTCCGACTCCATGAGTTCCCTCATATACTTGAACAGCTCATTGCGGTGCTCCGCCTTGTCCATGTCGATGAAATCGACGATGACGATGCCTCCCATATCGCGGAGGCGAAGCTGGCGGGCGATCTCTTCCGCCGCAATCTTGTTGACCTCGAAGGTGTTCTCCTCCTGGTCATTGGTCTTGGCCCTGATCCCGCTGTTGACGTCGATCACGTTGAGAGCCTCGGTCGTCTCGATCACGAGATAGGCGCCCTGCTTCATCGGCACGATCTTGCCGAACGAGCTCTTGATCTGGCGCGTCACCTCGAAATGGTCGAAGATAGGCTCCTTGCCTTCGTAGAGCTTGACAATCTTCTCCTTGTCCGGAGAGATGAGGGACACGTAGCGGCGGACCTCCTCGTAGATCTTGGAGTCGTTCACATAGACGTTGGTGAAAGTCTCGTTGAAAAGGTCGCGGATTGTCGCAGTGGTCCTGTCATACTCGGTGAAAAGCAGCTTGACGCCCTTCGATGCGGCGATTTTCTTCCACGAGCCCTCCCACTTTTCGATGAGGGAGCGGAGCTCCGCCACGAGCACCGCGGCTGTCTTGTTCTCCGCAGCAGTACGGATGATGGCTCCGTAGTTGTGCGGCAAGATGCTGTTCACCAAGACTTCAAGTCTCTTTTTCTCCTCGCGGGAGGAGATTTTCTGGGAAACGCTCACCTTATCTGCAAAGGGGAGCAATACGATGTTGCGTCCTGCCAATGAAATCTCCGCCGTCAGTCTGGAGCCTTTGGTGGAGATAGGTTCCTTGACAATCTGGGAGATTATCATCTGCCCGGGTTTCAGGTGGTCTTCAATCCTCCCCTCCTTGGCGAGCGAGGGCCCGATGGGAATCTTGGAATAGAGCTCTCCGAGATTCTTGTTGGGGTTGCTCTCACGGACGAACCTGTCGAAAGCCGTGAAATACAATCCGAGGTCGAGATAGTGGATGAAAGCCTCCTTGCTGTCACCTATGTCCACGAAAGCCGCGTTCAAGGCGGGCAGTATCTTCTTGACCTTGCCAAGATAGACGTCGCCCACCGAGAAGCCGTGATCCTTGGTCGATTCCCTGTCGAACTCGATGAGGCGGTGATTCTCCATCAGAGCTATCCTCACCTCCGAGGCCGAAGCGTCGACAATCAGGTCTTTTTCTGTTTTCGCGGTGTTTTCCATTTGCATCTTTTCACTAAAAAAGCCCGCCGGATCTCCCGTCAGGCCTTTTTCGACTACTTCTTCTTGTGTCTGTTCAGGCGCAAACGCTTCTTACGCTTGTGCGTGGACATCTTATGTCTCTTATGCTTCTTTCCGTTTGGCATATTTTTATGATTATTTGGTCTTTACTGACGCAACAAATGACTTTGACGGCTTGAAGGCCGGAATGTCGTGGGCAGGGATGGTCATTGTCGTCTGCTTGGTGATATTGCGGGCAGCCTTCTGTGCGCGGTGCTTGATGATGAAACTGCCGAAGCCACGCAGGTAAACGGGGTTACCCTTGATGATCGACGACTTTATACTTTCCATCGTGGCCTCCACGACTGTCTGCACCGTAACTTTCTCGATGCCGGTAGATTTGGCTACTTCGTTTACGATTTCTGCTTTAGTCATTGTCTTTATATTTAATTCTCAATATTTTTCAAAATTCGGGAGTGCAAAATTATATCATTTTTTTGATTAATCAAAATAGTTATGACAGAAGTTGTTATTTTTGCAGTGGCATAAAGATTGACGATAACGCCCGGCGGGATTTGCCTGCAACGAAAACTGACAATTTGACAGAGTTAATTATGAGACAAGATAAGAAAATCACCTTTCCGTCAGGAACGGAAGTAAGTATAATACCCGTCCTTCAGGGAGAGGGAGCGATGAAGTTCGACGAGTCGGAGCTGCCCGAGGTGCTGCCCGTTCTGGCACTGCGCAACGCCGTGCTGTTCCCGGGAGCCATCTACCCCGTGACGATAGGGAGGGAGAAATCCATAAAGCTGATACAGGACGCCGAGAAGGGCGGATTCTACATAGGTGCGGTCCCGCAGGAGGACGTGATGGTGGAAGAGCCTCAGGAAGAGGACCTTTTCCACTATGGTTCGGTGTGCAAGATCATCAAGACCCTCGAGATGCCGGACGGCACCATCACCGCCATCCTGCAGGCTTTCAAGCGCCTTGAAGTGGACGCGGTGCTCGGCTTCGAGCCGTATATCACCGCAAAGGTGCACTACCGCGAGGACATTCTCAGGGAGGACAATCACAGCACTGACATAAAGGCAATCGGCGAATCCCTCAAGGACAAGGCGATAAGCATCCTCCGCTCTTCCAACCTCGGCACGCGCGAGACCATCGGCGCGGTCAAGGCCATAGACGATTTCCGTTTTCTGGTGAACTTCATCGCCACCACCATCGAAGTGGAGAACTTCGAGACCAAGATGGGGCTGCTGGAGTACGACGACGTCAAGGTCCGCGGGCTCAAACTGCTCTCGATGCTCGACCTGCAGATAGAGCTGATGAAGATCAAGCAGGAGATCAACCAGAAAGTCAAGAACGAGATGGACCAGCAGCAGAGGGAATACTACCTCAACAACCAGCTGCGCACCATCCAGGAGGAGCTCGGAATGGACGATGCGGAGGAGTTCGACCGCTTCAGGGAAAGGGCCGCCAAGAAAAAATGGCCGGAAGAGATAGCCGAGGCTTTCAACAAGGAGCTCTCCAAACTCGAGAAATACAACCCGTCCTCCCCGGACTACAGCGTGCAGTACAACTATCTGGAGTTCATGCTCCAGCTGCCGTGGGGGGAGATGAGCAAGGACAATCTCGACCTCGCCCACGCCCAGAAAGTGCTCGACCACGACCACTACGGGCTGGACACGGTCAAGGACAGAATCATCGAGTACCTCGCCGTCCTCAAGCTCAAGGGGAACATGAAGTCCCCTATCCTCTGCCTCTACGGGCCTCCGGGAGTCGGCAAGACCTCGCTCGGCAAGTCCGTGGCGAAGGCCCTCGGGCGCAAATATGTCCGCATCGCCCTCGGCGGCATGCACGACGAGGCCGAAATCCGGGGACACCGCAAGACCTACGTGGGCGCCCTTCCGGGACGGATCCTCAACGGCATAGCCCGTGCCGGCACCTCCAATCCGGTGATCGTCCTCGACGAGATAGACAAGCTCAGCGCCGACTTCAAGGGAGACCCGTCATCGGCTCTTCTGGAGGCGCTCGATCCGGAGCAGAACGCCGCTTTCCACGACAACTACCTCGATCTGGACTACGACCTGAGCAAGGTGCTCTTCATCACGACGGCCAACAGCATCTCCCCCATCCAGCCGGCCCTGCTTGACCGTATGGAAGTGATCAACGTCACCGGCTACCTGGCGGAGGAGAAGATGGAAATCGCCCGGAAGTTCCTCGTGCCCAAGCAGCTTGAGGAGCACGGCATCGGCAAGAGCTCGCTGAAGATAGACAAGGCCGCCCTCGCGGAGATCATAGACCAATACACCCACGAGTCGGGGGTGCGCGGGCTGGAGAAGCAGATAGCGAAAATCGCCCGCGTCAGCGCCAAGAAGACGGCGCTCGCGCAGGACTGCCCGAAGGTCATCAAGAAAGACATGCTCAAGGAGTATCTCGGACTGCCCGTCGCGTTCCACGACAAGCAGAAGGGGAACGAGGCTCCGGGAGTGGTGACGGGCCTCGCGTGGACCCAGATGGGAGGAGAAATCCTCTTCGTCGAGAGCTCGGTCTCCAACGGCAAGGGGGTGATGACCATGACGGGAAACCTCGGCGACGTGATGAAAGAATCCGCCACCATAGCCTACCAATATATAAAGGCCCATCCGGAGATGGCCAAGATGAGCTCCGAAGAGTTCGCCGCCAAGGATATCCACGTACACGTACCTGAGGGGGCCACCCCGAAAGACGGGCCGTCGGCGGGCATCACGATGGTAAGCTCGATGGTGTCAGCCCTCAGAGGCGAACCGGTGATGTCCGGGCTCGCGATGACCGGAGAGATGACCCTCAGGGGGAAGGTGCTGCCGGTGGGAGGCATCAAGGAGAAGATATTGGCCGCCAAGCGGGCCGGGGTCAAGACCATCGTCATCTCCGAAGACAACCGCAAGGACATCGAGGACATCAAGCCGGTGTACATCGACGGTCTGACGTTCCACTACGTCCAGAACATCTCGGACGTGATCGGCTTCATCTTCTAGAAAAGGGTCGGGAAGTTCAGGGTTTCCGCTTTTCCCTGCCGTCGGAGGAGGAGGTGATGTTTATATAATGGATGATTTCCTGCAGATTGTCGACCTCAAGTCTTCTGCCGAGTATCTCCCCGTCCTTCCACACGACAAATATCCTCGGCGTGCCGGTGACTCCGTAATATTTCTGATAGTCTGAGTCCATCTGAGGATCCCAGAGGTGGTGCAGGCTGACCTTGCGTCCCGGAATCTTGAAATTCCTCCGGAACGAGCGCCACTCATCCTTGTCCGTCCCCACATAGACGGCGTAGAAATTCATCGGGAAATTCACCTGGGAGAGCACCGAAGGGAGCGCCACGCTCTCCAGACGGCACTTCGCACAAGAGGTGTCGTAGAAGAAAAGCACCGCGACCCTGCCCTCCGCAGGCACCGTCTCGCTTCCTCCCCGGGGCTTTAGGAGCCGGACTTTGGGAGCCGTCATCCCGACAAGGGAGTTGCGGTTGAAATCGGCGAAAATCTGCGCGTCCATCAGCTCGATGTCAGTGGCCGTGCGGACAAGGCCCGAAGCGAGCCAGGTATCGTAAACGTGTATGGCCACGGCCTCCTCCCCCATCACTCTGGAGTGGCGGTAGTGGTCAAAAATCCTCAGCGTGACGTGCTGTCTCGTGAGGGAATCCCTGCAAGTGGAGATGAGATTGTCGAACTCCCGGTTCTTCACCTCGATGCTCTCCCTCTCCAGAGAGGCGTAGAACTGCGTCAGGAGACTGTCCAGCCCGGCATAGCGGTCAAGAGAATCCGTCTGCGCCGAAAGGAAGAGCGAAGACAGCAGGCAGACAAGACAAAGAAGCGGACGTTTCATAGGCCCACGTCCGGAAGTTTGACCCACTCCTCCATGAAGAGGGAGGTGTCCCCGTGATGGCGCAGTATGTCGCGCACCGCCGAAGAGGATATGTGCGCGAATTCCTGGGCCGTAGGGATGATTATCGTATCTATCTCCGGAGCCAGGCGGCGGTTGGCGTCGGCTATGGCCCTCTCGTTCTCGAAGTCGAGCATATTGCGCACCCCTCTGACTATGTGTCGGATGCCGAGCTCGCGGCAGATGTCCACCGTAAGCCCGTCGTACTGGATAATCACGACGTTGTCGAGCCCGCGGACGCTCTGGCGGATGATATCATGCTTCTGCTCGTTGTTGAAAAAACCCTGCTTGTCCTGATTGATGCCGATGGCTACGGTCACCTCGTCGAACATCGTCAGCGCCCTGTGCAGGATGTTGAGGTGGCCGGAAGTGAAGGGGTCGAAAGACCCGGGAAACAAAGCCTTGACTTTCATAGAGGGCAAATTTATGAAATATTGAGCATTTTTCGCCACTTGAGATATCCCGCGACGGAGATAATCACGTACAGGCCGTAGTACGAGGCCTTGAAAGGTATCCCCTTGTAGAAATACAGAACGCAGGTGACAATGTTCACCACCATCCATATCAACCACTGTTCCAGATACTTGCGGGCAAGGGCCCAGCACGCCACGAAACTCAGGGCCGTGGTGAAGCTGTCGGTGAGAGGAACAGTGGAATCGGTGAAGCGCACAAGGACGAAATAGATCAGAGCCCAGAGCGCGAGCGTCGCAAGGGTCCAGGGCAGGATGAAACGACGCTCAAAATGCGTGACCGTCCGGGGCTTGTCGTCCTTGCCGGTCTTGAGATATTTCCAGTTGACGAAGCCGTAGACCGTCATGGAGATGTAGTAGAACTCCATGCCGCAGTCGGCATAGAGACCGTGCTGATAGTAGAGCACGACGTCGAGGCTCTGCATCACCAGCGCGACCAGCCAAAGATAGAGGCTCGCCTTGTACTCCAGAAAAATATAGGCGAGCCCCAGGGCCGTGGTCAGGATGTCCAGCCAATGGATGGCGAAGAATTCCTGCATGGGTCAGAATTTCAGGGCGACGCTTCCGAGGGCCGTGAATCCGGCGCTCGGGATGAAGCCTATCTGATAATAGCGGTTGTCCTCGGGGTGTCCGCAGGAGTCGCATATCGCCGAGTAAACCCAGCCGTTAGTGGCGAAACGCCTGTTGAACACGTTGTTGAGAGTGAGGCCCAGACGCAGCTCCCTGAAGACTCCCCCAAGACGAAAAACGTATCCGAAATTGATGTCGGAGCAGGCGTAGGCCGGCAGCGAGCGGTCTTCATCGGCGGTGTTGTCAAGATACTGCCGTCCCACGAAGCCGGTGTGCCATACGGCGCTGAAATCTCCGAAATGGAAATCGGCGAAGCCGTTGAGGATGGCCGACGGGGAGAAGGCGAGAGTTGACTTGTCATAATGGATGATCCGGTATCCGTCCGCGGCGTCCCAGTCCTCGGCATACTCGTCGAAGTCCAGAATCTTGTTGGCGCTCAGGGCGGCGTTGCCTTCGAGAGTGAGATGGCGCGTGACGTCCCAGGCGAGGGTCAGCTCGGCTCCGCTGCGGTAGGACCTCGAGATATTGGTCGTGAGACTCTCGCCGATGTCGCTCACCTGTCCGGTCTGGACGAACTGGTTGCGGTAGTCCATGTAGTAGAAGTTGACCCCGGCGCGCAGTCTCCCTGCGCTGAACTGATAGCCGGCCTCATAGTCGATCAGGCTCTCCGCCGCAGGGGCGGGATAGTTGCCGTTGTCGGTGAAATTGTTGCGCTCCGGCTCGCGGTGGCTGAGCGCCACGGAGGCATAGGCGCGGTGCGCCCCGCTGCTGTAGCTCACTCCCCCCTTGGGGTTGAAGAAGTTGTAGTGTTTGTCAATGTCCAGCATCTGGTTGGAATAGCTGCCGTCGGCGTTGGAGACGAACTTGTCATTCCGGCCGTCGGTGCTGTAGTCCACCCTGCGGTACTGGATATCCCCGAAGACGTCCCAATGTTCCCCGAGATTGAGGGCAGCCTTGAGGAAAGCGCTGTAGTCGCCCTTGAAAGCGTCGGAGCCGTAGTAGGTGTAGCGTCCGGACTCGTCCAGGATGGCTGCGGCGAGGGCGTCACTTCCTACATAGGTGAGGTGTCCGAAGTGGTTTGAACTGAAGTTCTGTGCGCTGAGTCCTCCGATCACGTCCCAGAGAGCATCGTGGTAGTTCAGGTTGTACACGGCCCCGTAGGTGTGCTGGGTGAGGCCCTTCTGGCGGACGAAGTCGCTCCTCTTGAGGTCGCTGCCGTCCGGATTCTTGAAACTGAGGCCGAACTTGGAGAGCTTGTTGTTGCGGCGGAACTCGTCATAGTAACCGTAACCGTAGGTGTAGTGCAGCGAGAGGGTCATGTTCCAGTGTTCGTCCACGTTCCAGGCTCCGGAGAGGATATTGTGGTTCTGCTCGAAGTTGTCGGTGGTCTTGTCCCAATACGAGCCGTCCTTGAGCTGGTGGCGGGCCGTCAGGTAGTTGCCGTCCTCGTCGCGTACGAAGTTCCCCCCGGAGTCCGTCACGAGATACTCGTAGAGGGAGTTGTAACGGCCGAGCCCGACGCGGTGGAGGTCAGCATAAGTGCGGATGCCGGTGGAAGCGCCGTAAGTCCCGTCCATCAGGGACAGGTCGTCGCTCCCGGCGGTCACTCCGTTCCAGGCCTGCCCGGTATGCTCGAAGTTGCCGATGTTGCGGTATTTGATGCTGAAATCGCGGCCGAGCCAGGTGAGGCCGATATAGGAGGAGCCGGAACGCCCGGAAGTCCCGTGCACGTAGCCGTCGGTGCCGGTCTTGTGGACTGACGCATCCACTATCAGGTGGTTCCACAGAAGCCCCGTGGAAGTCGAAATGCCGGTGTTGAAGGTATTGTACGAACCGTACGAGGCGCTCACTTCGGAATACGGCAGAAGAGAGGCGGAGCGGCTCTTGAGGGCCACCGTGCCGCCGAACGCGCCGTCACCGTTGGTGGAAGTCCCCACGCCGCGCTGTATCTGCACTCCGTCCATGAAGGCGGAATAACTGTTCATGTTGGCCCAGAACACGCACTGGTCTTCGGGAGAGTTGAGAGGCACTCCGTCGAGCGTGACGTTGATGCGGGAATCCCCCGCGCCCCGGATGCGCATGTAACTGGTACCGGTGCCCATTCCGTTCTCGCTCCACGCGACTACGCCCGGAGTCCGCGCCATGAGGAAGGGCAGCTCCTTGCCGCTGCGGCTGAAGGACTTAAGCGAAGTCCCATCGATGTTGGCGACTGCGTAAGGCGCGTTCTCCTGCACCTTCACTCCTTTCACCACCGCCCCTTCAAGCTGTTCGACCAGGAGCGAATCTTTGGCCGTCTGAGCCCCGCCCACGGCGGACGAAAGCAGGAGCATCACAAAAAATACATTCTTTTTCATTAATGTAATATAAATAAAACAATGTATAAGGGGAGGCATTTCCCTACGCCGGCATTACCCGGATCAGGTTATGGGTATAATCTCAGCCCCGGAACCCCGGAGCACCCCTTAATGAATATCCAACCAGTCGAAGTTTTCCGCCGCAAAGGTAGGAATAATTTCCTAAATTCGCAGAAAAATCGTCATACAGGATGGAAGTACAGATGGAGAGGAGCTGGAAAGAAGCTCTCAGTAACGAGTTCGACAAGCCGTATTTCGTGCAGCTCACGGATGAACTGCACAGGCAGAAGCGCGAGGGGGCGGTGATATATCCTCCGGGAGGACAGATATTCAAAGCCTTCGAGCTCTGCCCTCTGGACAAGGTCAAGGTGGTGATACTGGGACAGGACCCCTACCACGGCCCCGGCCAGGCCATGGGGCTGTCATTCTCAGTGCCGCAGGGCGTTCCGGCCCCGCCTTCGCTGAAGAACATATTCAAGGAAATAGAGAGCGACCTCGGAGTGAAGATGTCCGGCCGTCCGGACCTCACCCCCTGGGCGGAGCAGGGCGTGCTGCTGCTCAATGCGGTGCTGACGGTGAGGGCGGGAGAACCGGCCTCCCACAGCGGGATAGGCTGGCAGAGCTTCACTGACGCGGTGATACGGACAGTCTCGGAACGCTGCAGCGGAATCGTTTTTATGCTCTGGGGCAATTATGCCCGGAGCAAGGCGGCGCTGATAGACCGCAGCCGCCACTATGTGCTGGAAGCGGCGCATCCCTCCCCTCTCGCGAGAGGCGCGTTCTTCGGCTGCAGGCACTTCTCGAAGGCCAACGGAATACTTGCCTCCGAGGGGAAATCCCCTATCGACTGGAGGCTTTAGGCAGGCAGCGTCCTCACCGCAAGCAGCACGATGAGCAGCAGGAAGACGAGCGTGCAGACCCTCCCTGCGAGGTCTCCGTTCCTGACAAAGAAAGTCTGTCCGGAATTGAGATTGACCTCCGAGGCGACCACCGCCTTCTCCCACCACGGAGACGCATTCAGGATGTCCCCGCGCTGGTCGATGATGCAGGAAATGCCGGTATTGCCGCAACGGGCTATGTCCCGCCGCAGTTCTATGGCACGCAGGGCGGAATAGCTGAGGTGCTGTCTGTAACCCGGAGTGTCCCCCCACCACGCGTCATTGGTGATGACGGTCATCATCTTCGCCCCTTTGCGTACATAATCCGTGCAATATTCCCCATAGACGGACTCGTAGCATATCGCGCAGCCAAGAGGCACTCTTTCCTCGCCGAAATGCAGTACGGAGACCTCGCTCTGCCCCTCGCAGCGTCCCATAAGTCCCGACACTCCCATCTTCTCCGACAGGAAATCATCCAGAGGCACGAATATTTTCGGATAAGGGGTAAGTTCCGTACCGACTACAAGACGGCTCTTGTGGCAGATTTCGCTGCGTCCTGACGCATCGGTCAGAACGGCACTGTTGTGCGAGCGGATCCATCCGTCACCGAATCTGCGGGCGAGGGCCGAAGGCTTCGGGCCGTCGGGACAGACATCGTATGCACTCACCCCGACAAGCAGTTCCGCACGGGGATATTCCGCGAGAAGTTCGCGGAAGCGGCGCATAGTGGGCGAAGCGGCGACATCGCCAATCACGACATCCGAAGTGAAGGTCTCCGGCCCGATAAGCAGCACGGGCTTCACCGATGCGCTGTCCTTGCGCAGTTCGGACTCGAAAAGGGATATCAGCACCTCATTCTGCTCCTTCTGGCTGAGAGAGCCGAACTTCTGATACGGATCCAGATTCGGCTGGCCTATGATGACCTTCACCGTCCCTTCGGATTTCTCCTGATATGTGTCATATATGTGTTTCGAGAGCAGCAGAGGCCCGCTTACCGCTATCACCGTACCCAGAGTAGAGCAGACTCTGGCAGCACACCTCCAGCCGCTCCACGCCCCGCTCGAGAGCGCATATATGAGTCCGAAAAATCCGAGATTTGAAAGCCACACCCAGAGCGACCCGCCGAGCGTGCCTGTATATTCGTACCACTGCACGCTGCGGGTGCTGGCGGCGAAGGCGTTGCCCAGCGTGAGCCAGGGCCAGGATATGTCCACATCGAAGTATTTTCTCTCCCACGCAATCCACATCGATGCAAGCAGGATATACGGCACAACCCCTCTGAGATGCCTGCGGGAGAAACGGAATATCCCCCATATCAGGGTCATCTGCGCAGCATTGGCAAGAATCGCGAACACTCCGCCGCCCAGAGTCGCATTGCAGACCCAGAAGGTGGTCAGGGCATTCCAGAGGACAAAGCAGAAAAGTGCATACGGCCAGAAGCGGCGGACTCCGCACCCTTCAGCGGCGGCATCTGCCACAAGAAGAGGCACGAAGCCCACGAGAGCAAGCGCTCCAGTGTGCGGCACAAGCCAGGGCAGACTCAGCAGCACGGAAGAAATCGTACAGAGTATGAAGAGCTTGAGTTTCATCTTATTGCTGTTCCTCCGGCATCTGGATGCAGTATTTGCGCCACTTCGCGAGCAGGCCCTCCATGTCGGAGGGCAGCGGAGAAGAGAACTGGAGCCACTCCCCCGTGCGCGGATGCACGAATCCCAGGCTCCCGGCATGCAGGGCCTGTCGCGGACAGATTTCGAAACAGTTGGCTATGAACTGCTTGTACTTGGAGTATATAGTCCCCTTGCGGATTTCGTTTCCGCCGTAGCGCTCGTCATTGAATATCGGATGGCCGATGCTGGACATGTGCACCCTGATCTGGTGCGTCCGCCCGGTCTCCAGCCTGCACTCCAGAAAAGTCACGAAGCCGAACCTCTCCAGCACGCGGTAGTGGGTCACCGCCCTCTTGCCGTGCTCCGCATCGTCGTAAACCCTGAAGCGGAGACGGTCGTTGGGATCGCGCCCGATGTTGCCGTCAACTGTGCCCTCGTCGTCCTTGACATCGCCCCAGACCACGGCGAAGTAGCGCCTCTCGATACTGTGGTCGAAAAACTGTCTGGCGAGCTTGAGCTGGGACTCCTCGTTCTTGGCCACGGCCAGCAGGCCGCTCGTGTCCTTGTCTATGCGGTGCACCAGCACCCCCATCCTCTCGTCCTCGGCATCGGGGCCCTGGCTTATCCCGAGATGATGCGAAAGGGCGTTGACCAGAGTACCCTCGAAATGCCCGTGCCCCGGATGGACCACCATCCCGGCAGGCTTGTCGACGACGAGCACGTCGTCATCCTCGTACACTATGTTCAGCGGAATGTCCTGCGGGAGAATCTCCATCCCCCTCCTGCGATACGGCATCACGAAACGGATCACGTCCCCGGGACGGACTATGAAGTTGGATTTCACGACCTCGTCGCCCACATGCACGTAGCCGGCCTTGAGGGCCTGCTGCACACGGCTCCGGGAGGTGTCCTCCATGTGGGTGGCCATGTAGCTGTCTATGCGCATCGGGGTCTGGCCCTTGTCCACCTCCAGGCGGAAATGTTCGAAAAGCTCCTCCTCCATCATTTCTTCTTCTTGAGATAAAGCGAAACTTCCGTCCCCTTGCGCACCGCCACGGACGAGGTGTCCTGCGAATGCACCACCGCGGCGGCCGAATCGGCGTAGTTCCTCACCGCAGCCTCATAGCGGACACGTCCGACGTTGAGCGAATTGTCCTGAAGGATGTCGACAGCCTGAAGATATGTCCTGCCGGTGACGTCGGGAATCATCGTCCCGTCGTCATCGCCCAGGCCCAGAACGAGGTTGATGGCCGTGCCGCTGGACAGGGGCGTCCCCGGAGCTATGTCGAAACCGTATCTCTGCTGGCGGAGGACATTGTTGGTGGCGATGTCCCTGGTGTAGCTTATCTTTCCGAGTGTCAAGCCGTTGCGGAGCAGCTCCGCCTTCGCCTGCCTGAGAGGGATACCCACCAGAGACGGCATATACACCTCCTTCGGCTGCATGGTGTTGACCGTCAGGCGGATTTTGCGGCCCTTCTTGACATGGGAGCCGGCCTTGGGGGTCTGCATATAGACGGCCCCCGGCTTCATGCGCTTCACATATACCGAATCCGTCACTATCGCCCTGAGCCCGGCGGCGGAGGCGACGGCCTGCGATTCAGCGGGGGTCAAGTCCGTAAAATCCGGGACGGGAATCTCCTGCCCGTGCCTTGTCAGGAGGGAGAGGGCAAGGGATACCGCACCCACGATCACGGCCACCAGCGCGAGCGCCGCAAGCAGGTTCTTGACGATCCAGTTATTGAAAAATTCCTTGATATTCATAAAAATGCCCTTCAGAAGTTTGAAGGGCAAAGATACGAAAAAATTACATCATCGGAGGAGGGCCGCCCGGACCTCCCGGCCCGCCTCCGGGGCCGCCGCGACCGTTACGCCTGTTGCCCATCGTGCCGAATCTCCACGTAAGGGAGACCACCACGTAGCGGCCGAGGGTGTTGTTGACGACCTCACTGTGGTAGTTGGCGCTGTCGGACACCGTCAGGTTCTTGGACTGTCCGAGGATGTCATAGCCCCTCAGGGCAAGGGTCATGTTGTTGTTGAACAGGAGTTTGGACAGCTCGGCGTTGAGAACGCATTGGGATGGCTGTTCGGTGGAGTAACCGTTGTACCAGTTGTAGTCGAAATCGCTCGAGAGGCTGATGCCCGTCGCCGTCCAGTTCCATGTCAGGCTTGCGGAAAGCTGGTTGTTCCAAGTGGTGGTCCGGTCCTGGGTCGTGGAAATCGAGTACCAGGACTTGTTCATCCTCGTGCTCCCCCCGACGGAACTCTCCAGAGAGGTGCCGCGATAGACCAGACGCAGACGGCCGTTGGCGCTGAGCGTGCGGGTCAGGTTCTCGGTGATGTGGGAGTCGAAGAAGTCCGGGTCGGCGAAATCCGAGATGAGCTGCTCCATGAAACCGTAATAGTCCGTCCCGTCATAGTCGCCGATTCCCGTCCCGACATAAGAGGCGCTCTTGCGCCAGTTGAAGCCGAGGGAGTTGCTGACGGAGAAGCTGCTCTTGCCTATAGGGAAGTTGCCGAAGGCGTTGGCGCTGGCGTTGGAGGTCGTAGGGCCGTTGAACGGCATGGAGTACTGTCCGCCATTGGATCCGTACCAGATGAGGTTGACGATAGGGTTCTGGGTGAAGCCTCCGTTGAACCGCAGGTTGAATGAAGAATACTTCTCCCTGTTGGAGTAGCGCAGGTCGCCCCTGAGATTGTGGGAGAAATACGGGGTCAGCGAAGGATTGCCGAAGCTGACGTTGAGCGGGTCGGAGTTGTCCGGCACAGGCATGAGCTGCGAGGTGGACGGCTGGGACGACTCGCCCCGGTAGAAGAGCCTCCAGTTGAAATTGTCATTGACGTCCATGAACATCATCGCCTGCGGGGAGAAGTTCCAGCGGAAGTCATCGTACTCCTGGGGAGTGTAGCTGCCGTCGGAGGAGTTGTAGCGCGTGGTGCTGTTGTAGGTCTTGGTCGGCATGGCGGAGAATCCCACCTGGGCGCGGAAGCGCTTGTCCTGATAGAGGGCGTTGATTCCGATTTCCTGGCGTATGTTCTCGTTGATGATCTTGTTGGAGTAGTTGTAGTCCATCTGTCCCCCGTTGAGCAGGTCGTAGGTCTGCTTTTCGGAACGTGACTTGCTCCAGTTGTAGGAGTAGTTGGCCTCGATGTAGAAATGGTTGCCCATCGGCTCGGTGAAGGTGAGGTCTCCGAAGACGGAGTAGGACTTCTGGGTGTTGTTGAAACTCTGCCTTACTTCTTCAAATTCCGGAGTGCCGCTGTCGTAGGAGGTCGTCCCGTTGTTGTTGAGCCCGTCGAGGACGTTGTTGGAAACGTTGAAGTTGACCATCGCCGTCATCGTGCGCCCAGGGAGGCCGAGCCTCTGACGGAGCAGGAAGAATCCCCCTGCGCTGGCGTTGCGGTTCTCCCCGCTGTTCTCGGTGAAGGCGTCGTTGAGCTTGCTGACACTGCCCTCCAGGTCGTCACGATAGGTGGAGTCCCGGCTGGACTGGCTGTAGCGTCCGGTACCGAAGTTGACCGACGGCTCGAAGAGGATGGAGGTGTTCTCGGAGAACTTGTGGTCCAGACGGAGGCCGAAGCGGTGGCCGTCGGAATGGGTGCTGTTGATGCTGCGGCTGTTGTAGATGAGGTTGTAGTCGTTGAGATAGGTGGTCTTGACGCTGCTCTCCTCAACGTCGTTGTCGCTCGCGTTGTAGAGGTAGTTGCCGCCCACGTTCATCTTGTCGTCGAACAGGGTCCAGGCTCCGTTGAGACCGCCCATGTAGGAGGTCGTGATTCCGTTGCCGCCTCCCCAGCCGCCCTGGCCCTGGCCCCTGCCGCCTCCGCCCATCATCCCGCGCATCATGTTGCCGGAGAAGTTGGAGGAACCGCGGTTGTTGGTGTTGTTGCCGTTGAGTATGAGGCTGAGCTGCGACTTGTCGGTGAAGCGTCCGATGAAGGCGTTGCCCTGATAGCGGACGTCGCTCTCGATGCCGTCCTGCGACGGGAGGTCGTATCCGGCTCCGGCAGCCACGTTGCCGAAGACTCCCTTCATCATCCCCGGCTGCACGGAGAGGTCGATGACCGTCTCCTCCTCGCCGTCGTCAATGCCGGTGAACTCGGCCTGCTCGGACTTTTTCTGTATGACCTTCAACTTGTTGACCATCTTCGCCGGGATGTTTTTGGTGGCGAGCTGAGGGTCGTTGAGGAAGAAAGTCTTGCCGTCTATCGTAATCTTGGAGATGCTCTCGCCGTTGACGGTCACGGAGCCGTCCTCGGACACCTCCACTCCCGGGAGCTTCTTGAGCAGATCCTCGAGAACGTCATTGTCGGTGGTCTTGAATGAGGAGGCGTTGAACTCTATCGTGTCCTTCTTGACGATTATCGGATTGCCGACGGCGGACACCGACGCGGCGTCGAGCTGCTCGCTGTCCACGCTCATCTTGAGCGTCCCGAGATCAAGCGCCCGGGATTCCATCTTGACCGTGGAGCTGTAGGCCTTGTAGCCGAGCAGTTCAGCCTTGAAGGTGTAAGTGCCCCTGGCCACGGACTCTATCGTCACACGGCCCTTCTCATCGCTCAAGGCATACTTGAACGGCTTTTGCTCACCGTCCTTGAATAGCGAGACGGTGACGAAGCCGAGCGGATCCCCGCTCGACGCGTCCGTCAAGACTGCAGAAATCTTGCTCTGCGCAAAGAGGCCGATTCCCGAAAAAAGGAAAAACGACGCCAAAATCGACTTCAATACTCTCATTATATTTTATTTAATTCTGTCAGGATTTTCCGAAACGAACCTCTCCCACGACGAGCCCGAAGAGCCGCCGCCGGCGAATGGATTTGTTAATCGGTAAAAGTGGCAGAGCGCCAATGCCAGGGCATCGGTCGCATCAAGGTATTTGTTATCAATTTGTATGCCAAGAGTTTTTTGGGCTACGAGGCAGACCTGCTCCTTGGAGGCCGCGCCGTTGCCGCAGATGGCCATCTTGGCTTCGCGGGGAGCATATTCATAGACCCTCACGGCCCTGGAGAGGGCTGCGACCATGGCCGCGCCCTGGGCCCGTCCGAGCTTGAAGATGACCTGGGCGTTCTTGGCATAGAAAGGCGACTCTATCGCCAGGTCGTCCGGACGATGGAGGTCGCAGAGCGCTGCCACCTTCTCGTTTATGACTTCAAGCTTGCTGTAGGGGGAGGAAACCTTGCGCAGGTCCAGCACACCCATGTCCACGTACTGCGGCTTGCGTGAGGCATCTACGCGGATAATCCCGAAACCAAGGATATTGGTTCCGGGATCTATTCCTAAAATGACCGAGCCTTCCTTAATCAATCTTGTCGAAGCCGGTGTACGGACGGAGAATGTCCGGGATTATGATTCCCTCCGGCGTCTGATTGTCCTCAAGGAGGGCGGCCACCACGCGCGGCAGGGCGAGGGAGCTTCCGTTGAGGGTGTGGGCCAGCTGAGTCTTGCCGTTCTCGTCACGGTAGCGCAGGTGCAGACGGTTGGACTGGTAGGTCTCGAAGTTGGAGACGGAAGATATCTCAAGCCATCTCTGCTGGGCTGCGGACCAGAGCTCGAAATCATAGGTGATGGCGGAAGTGAAGCTCAGATCCCCGCCGCACAGACGGAGAATCCTGTACTTCAGCCCGAGCTTGTTGACCAGGGACTCCACGTGGGCAATCATTTCATCCAGCGCGGCGTAGGAGTTCTCCGGCTTCTCCACGCGGACGATCTCCACCTTGTCGAACTGGTGCAGACGGTTCAGTCCGCGCACGTCCTTGCCGTAGGAACCGGCCTCGCGGCGGAAGCACGGGGTGTAGGCAGTGATTTTCTGCGGAATCTGATCCTCGGGGAGAATCACGTCGCGGTAGATGTTGGTGAGAGGCACCTCAGCCGTCGGAACCATGTAGAAGTCATCGAGATTGGCATGGTACATCTGCCCCTCCTTGTCCGGGAGCTGGCCGGTGCCGAAGCCCGAGGCGGCGTTGACCATCACAGGAGGCTCCACCTCCTTGTAGCCTGCGGCTGTGTTGCAGTCGAGGAAGAAGTTGATGAGGGCCCTCTGGAGCTTTGCCCCCTTGTCCTTATACACCGGGAAACCGGCTCCGGTGATCTTCACCCCGAGGTCGAAGTCGATGATGTCGTATTTCTTGGCAAGTTCCCAGTGCGGGAGAGCGTCCTGCGGGAGCTTCACCTCCGGACCGCCCATCTTGACGACCTCGTTGTCCTCCGCGCCCTTGCCCGGCTTCACGAGGGAGCACGGGGTGTTCGGCATCAGCACGAGCTGGCTTTCCAGCTCCTTGGAGGCCGCGTCCATCTTGGAGAGCAGCTCGCCCGAGCGGGCCTTGAGCTGCGCCACCTCGGCCTTGGCGGACTCGGCGGCATCCTTGAGCCCCTGCTTCATCAGAGCCCCGATTTCGGCGGCCTTGGCCTTCTGGCGGGAGAGGAGCTCGTCGCTCTCGGCCTGCAGGTTGCGGCGCTGAGCATCAAGTTCGAGCACCCTGTCCACTATGGGCCTGGCGTCGAAATTTTTTGTCTTCAACTTCTCGATGACGGCCTGCGGGTCGTCCCTGAGCATTTTGAGTGTCAGCATAATTTTAAGGAAAAATTAAAGGGACCCACACCTTTCTCGAAGTGCACGTCCCTGAAGATTCAGATTAAACCCCTTCGAGATTAATTCTCAAACGGGAGTACCGATACATACGATTTGTCATCCTTCTTGCGGGTGAACTTGACGGTTCCGTCAATGAGAGCGTAAAGAGTGTGATCCTTGCCCATCCCCACGTTCTTGGCAGGGTTGTGGACGGTGCCCCTCTGACGTACTATGATGTTGCCGGCCTTAACGACCTCGCCGCCGAATTTCTTGAGTCCGAGACGTTTGCTTTGTGACTCACGACCGTTCTTAGAACTTGATTGACCTTTCTTGTGTGCCATAATCCTTAAGCGATTTCGTTGATTTTAATCTTGGTGAGTTTCTGACGGTGACCGTTGAGCTTCTGGAAGCCCTTGCGGCGGATCTTCTTGAATACAAGAACCTTGTCAGCCTTTGCATCGTCATCGAGAACGGTAGCCTTGACTACTGCGCCCTCCACATAAGGAGCTCCGACCTTCACGTCGCCCTCATCGGCTACGAGAAGCACTTTCTTGAACTCCACGTCAGCACCTTTGGCATCGGCAAGCCTCTGCACAAAGATTTCATTTCCGGCCTCCACTTTGAACTGCTGGCCTGCAATGTCTACGATTGCGTACATTTGAAACTTGTTTAAAAGTCCGGACCGCAAGCGGCCGCCCGTTCCGAACGGCACTTGACCTTGAGCTTGTCGGTCATAAATAATCGGGCGCAAATTTAGACATTTTTATCTTATCCGCAAAAAATTGTTAATTTTGCGGCCTGCGCTTTTAGAAGAAATATGGATCTCCCATTCATCTACAGCAAATACGTAACCGGCAAAAACAACATCGGAAGGAAGGCCGAATCCCGCACCGTCGCCGCGATGCTCGGGCGGGGCGAAAACGTCGTCATCTACGAAGCCCCGAAGACCGGCAAGACCTCTCTGGTGCAGCAGACTTTCTGCGAGATGAAGTCTTCCGGGGAGGACTTCGCCACGGCGGAAATCAGCCTGCTGAGTGTGCGCCGGCTGGAAGATTTCGCCGCCCTCCTGAGCTCGCAGGTGCTCAAGGCCGCATACGGCGACAGCCCGGAAGACTGCGCCCCGGCGGTCGGGGAAGAGCTCAAAGCCGCGATTTCCCTCCCCTACCGGCTGGCCCGAAAATGCGGGAAGAAGATATACGTGGTCATCGACGAGTTCCAGAACATCATGCTGACCGAAGACGGAGACCTGGCCTGCCGTCTGATGGAGGAGGTCTTCGGGAGTCTGGACGAAGAGGACAAGGCGGCGGCGGGGTACATCCTCATCGGTTCGAAAATCAACGCGATGCATGAGATTTTTGGGACCGGGAAATACTTTTTCCGCCAGGCAGGCAGGGTGAAGCTGGGAGAAATCGACTCGCGCGAGATCACCGAGCACGTGACACGCGGGATGCTCGCCACGGGCAAGGTCATCGACAGTAACCTGCTGACGGGAGTATGCCGGCTCCTGCGCAACAACATATTCTATATCAATCATTTCTCCGCCATCTGCGACTCTCTGACAAGAGGCTACATAATGGAGCCGGTGCTCAACGAGGCGCTCGATGTAATCCTGGCCGTTTACGAGCCGCATTTCATCGCCGCGATGGAGGAGCTGACGACATTCCAGGTGAACCTGCTCAAGGCGGTGCTGGACGGGCAGACCAAGCTCACGAGCTCCGAAGTGATCGGGCAGTACGGGCTCAACTCGTCCGCCAACGTGCGCCGTCTCAGGGACGCGCTCTGTAAAAAGGAGATCATAACTCTCGACGACAACGGAAATCCGTCCGTAATCGACCCGCTTTTCGAGTACTGGCTGAGGAAACGTTACTTCGAGATGAAGATATGAGCGGAAAGAAACTCTCCGACTCCCCCGCCGCCAGCATTTTGAAAAGCGGCGAGCGGGGAGTCAAAGAATTCATCGGAAAATCATCTGACACTGAACGCGACAGGCTCGCCGGAGGCTGAATCCCCCGCAACCCAAAGCAGGAAATCTCCCGGCTCAACGACGCATTCGCCGTCTATGTTCCAGAACGCAAGTTCTGACACTGGAAGCTCGAACTCCACTTCGGAGGAATCTCCCGGAGCGAGGCTCACCCTGCGGAAAGCCTTGAGTTCCTTGACAGGACGGGCGACGGAACCGACAAGGTCACGCACATAGAGCTGCACGACCTCGGTGCCGGCGTATGCTCCGCTGTTCTTCAGATTGAGCTTGACTCTGATGCTGTCGGATCTGCCGTATTCCCTTCTGTCGAGAGTGAGGCCCGAATACTCGAAAGTCGTATAGCTCAAACCGTAGCCGAACGGGAAGAGCGGGCCGTAGCCGCTGTCCAGATAGTATGAGGTGCAGCCGTTGGATGTCTGCCCGGCCTTGAGAGGAAGATCCACAAGAAGGGTCTCCGTGCCGGTGTTGGGACGCCCGGTATTGAGGTGGTTGTAGTACATTGGGGCCTGTCCGACTGTCTTGAGGAAGGTCACCGGACTCTTGCCGGAAGGGACAGCCTTGCCGCTCAGAAGATCCGCGACGGCCTCGCCGCCCATCGTCCCGGGATGGAAGGAGTAGAGCATCGCGTCGCAGTTCTCGAGATCGCGGCCTATCGTGAGAGGCCTTCCGGCCATCACCACCACTATCACTTTCTTGCCGCTGCGCTTCATCGCGGCGATAAGTTCGCTCTGCGCACCTTGCAGGTTGAGGTCGGAGAGGCTGTGCGCCTCACCCGAGAGTATGGCTTCCTCTCCGGCGAAGACCACTACGGCATCGGCTCTTGACGCGGCCGCCCGGGCTTTGGCGATTCCTGCGGTGCTTCGGTCACGGCTGAAAGCGGTACCCGGCTCATAAATCACGTCATAGTTCTTGCGCAGGGCCTCCAGAGGGGTGACGGTATGGGTCTCGTCCCCGTCGAACGCCCAGGTGCCGAGCTGCTCATACGGCTGGTCCGCGAGCGGGCCTGTCACGAGCAGGGTCCTAATCCCCTTGAGCGGCAGAGCGCCGTCGTTCTTGAGGAGGATGGCGGACTCGACGGCGCTCCGCTTCGCGGCCTCAAGGTGGGACGGGGCATAAAATGTCGTCTTATAAGCGTTCTCGTCAACATAAGGATTGTCGAAGAGTCCGAGCCGGAACTTCAGACGGAGAATGCGCCGCACGGCATCGTCGATCTGCTTCTCGCTGACCTTGCCCTCACGGACGAGCTCTTCAATGAAGGAGATGTAGCCATAGGACATCATATCCATATCCACTCCGGCGCTGACGGCAAGTCTTGAGGCATCCTTGAGGTCACCCGCATAGCCGTGCATCACCATCTCCCCGGAAGAATTCCAGTCGGTGACTATCATTCCGTCGAATCCCCACTCGCCCCTAAGGATATCCTGGAGCAGACGGCGGTTGCCGGTGGAAGGGACTCCGTCCAGGGTGTTGAACGAAGTCATAAGAGTCATCGCGCCGGCATCCACCCCGGCCTTGAATGCAGGGAAATAGATATTGCGCAGAGTCCTTTCGCCGATTTCGGCCGTGTTGTAGTCCCGGCCTCCCTCGGCTGCACCATAGCCTGCGAAATGCTTTATGCAGGCTGCTATGGAGGTGGAGTCCCCGCCGCCCTGATAGCCGCGCACCATCGCGGCGCCCATCACGCTGTCCAGATACGGGTCCTCGCCGGAGCCCTCCGCGATTCTGCCCCAGCGCGGGTCGCGCGAGATGTCCAGCATCGGGGAGAACGTCCACCTCACGCCGACCGACGAGGCCTCGACGGCGGCGATTCTCGCCCCCTGCTCGACAATTTCGGGATCGAAAGTGGCCGCAAGCCCGAGCGGAATCGGGAATACGGTCTTGAAACCGTGGATGACATCCCGGCTCACGAGGAGCGGGATACCGAGACGGCTCTTCTCTACGGCGACCTTCTGGATTCTGTTGACCTCGGCGGGATCGACGCAGTTGAGTATGCTGCCGACTTCCCCCCTCTCGACTGCTTCGGATAGCCAGTCTCCGCCGGAGAGCTGATTCATCTGCCCCGCTTTCTCGTGCAGGGTCATCTGCGAGATGAGAGCGTCTATCTTCTTCTCGGTCTCGTCCTTGGCGGCGCATCCGCAGATTGCGAGGACGGCGGAGGCCAACATAATGTATCTGTGTATTTTCATCTATAAATTTTTACTTATTATATCCAATCTTTCTTCATAAATCTTTCTGATCCGCGCCACGGCCGCGCTGAAACTCAGGTTTTCATCGCCGTTGACGATGCGCCCTCCGTTCTGCGAAGCGTCCTCGGCAGGATTCCACAACTTGAAATTGAGTTCCGCCGATGCCCGCAGGGTCTGCTCCATCTCGTCGATATAGTCCGGGATGGTCTTCAGCTGCGGGAGAAGCTCCTCCCAGCGCGCCCTGACGGCGCTGCGGAATGCCGGGTCGTCGAAAAGCCTGGAGTACCAGCACGCTCCCCTGTTGATAAGGCCCGTTCTTGCGCGCGGCGAGACATTGTAGGACAGAGTCCCCCAGTCGAAGTCCCACAGGGGGCCTGCGATGAGTCCGCTGTCCGCAGCCTTGTGCATATAGACGCTTCCCGGATTGGCGACTTCGTGGTTGACCATCAGCTCGCAGACTATCCAGTAATCGATAAAGGAGTTCACGTCCAGATACTTGGCATAGCCTTCGGAAGCATCCGCAAAAGAGTCGCCATATATCGTCTCGGAAACTTTCCGGACATAGTCCTTGATCTCCCGCAGGGCCGCATCGCTCAGACCGTCATTCCAATCGGGATATTTCACTCCGAAGGGGATGCCGTCCTCGAAGCGATAGCATTTGCCGGGGGTCTGGATCCACTGGATTTCGTTGTCGTAATGGAAGTCGCACTCCAGCAGGAATCCGTCTTCGCAAGGCACCCGGCCGCTGTCGGCGCGGACCTGCTCGACGAGCAGATATGTGCCGAGGTGCACGCCGTTCATCACGAGCTCCACGCTACGGCAGTGCGGAGTCCAGTCAAGAGAGGTCATCGAGCCTATCTTATAGGCAATCAGGTTGCGCATCAGCGTCCTGTCCATAAAGTTGGCGAGCAGCACCCACCTCTTGTGCTTCGGCAGCCCGAAGACGGACTGCTTCTTGTCGAACTTGACAAGATAGGGCTTCTTCGCCCAGGTCCAGGTGGTGTTGCCGCGCCCCTTGACCGAGCAGGACAGCCCCTCCAGACAGTCGGACTCGTCCGCCCCGCTTATGCTGAAGACCGCGCTGAGGTAATCGTCCTTGGACACCACCTCCCTGCCGCCCTCGATGTCGATATGCACCACGGGCAATCCGGTATTGAGTTCATTTCCGAGGGGGCCTTTCTTGATGATGGTGAACGGCGGGGAATATACCACTCCGCCCTGCGGCAGCCTCATCGCGAAACGGGCGTTCTCCTCATAGCGGAAGCTCCTGCCCAGATCGGAGATACAGGCGGAATACCTCCCCTGTACGCCTGCGACAGGCGTGATGAGCGTCAGAGCAAAGTCCGACGGGGCAGAACCGTCCTGAAGCGAGAGCGACACGGCGCAGCTGCTGCCCCCGACGCTGTAGTTGAACTCATATCCGGCTTCGTCCACCGTGAACTCCACGCAAACCTTCCCGTCTTCGCCGATAGTCAGAGCGGCTCCATCCGTACTGATGGAACGGAAGATAGCAGGTGCCTCCCGCTCCTCCTTCCCGCAGGCGGCGGCAAGAAGAAGCAGCAAAAGAAGCGCAAGCAGGTATCCGTGGCGCAGTTTCATCAACGTTTCTGGTAAACTCTTACATAATCGATCTCGTAGGTGGCAGGCAGACAGCTCTCGTCCACGCCCTTGGCCCCGCCCCAGTTGCCGCCCCAGGCCAGATTGAGCTTGAGGTAGAACGGGTTGTAGAACGGCCAGGTGTCGTAGTTCCCCTTGCCGTCGTTCTTGAACGTCATATGAACCTTGCCGTCGAAGATGAAGTCCATCTTCTCGGGCGTCCACTCAAGAGCGTAGGTATGGAAGCCGGACTGGGAGCCTTCAAGCTTGAACTCGTGGGTCTTCTGTGTGTTCTTAGGATGGTTGTAGGCCGTGCAGTGGATGCTGGAGGAAACATATTCCGGATTGTATCCGACCTCCTCCATTATGTCTATCTCGCCGTCGGCGGGCCAGGCGGTGAAATTCTGCGGCATCATCCAGAATGCGGGCCAGGTCCCCCTGCCCTTCGGCAGCTTGAGCCGCGCCTCGAAATAGCCGTAAGTCCAATACGACTTCGTGTTCATCCTGACAGACTGCACCTTCCCTCCTATCTTCTGCGCCGTGATCTTGAGAGTCCCGTCGGAAACCTCCGCAATCTTCACGTCGCCGCAGAGTCCGCCCGCGACATAGTTCTGGAGTTCGTTGTTGCCCCAGCCGCCGTCACCGGTCTCGTACCACCATTTGTCGGAATCGGGAACGGAAGACCCGGCAGTGTTGAATTCGTCCTGCCAGACCAGACTGTAGCCGGCGGGGATGTCAGAGCCCCCCTCATTGCAGCCCTGCCTGACGGATACCGTCTTGCGGGACTCTCCGTAGCGGAAGGTCAGAGCGGTTTCCCGCTCGTCACTCGTGTAATTCTCCGCGAGGGAGACCTTGACTTCGGACCTGCCCTCCAGCCCCCCGCTCGGAGAGACCGTACACCAGTCGGGCGCTCCGGAGGATACGCCCCACTCGCAGTCGGCGGAGACTTCCAGCGTCAGGACGGCGGTCTGATAGGAGCTGACGAGTTCCGTCTTGTCGACGGTAAGATTGAAGCTCCGTTCCCCTTCGCCCGATGAGGTTTTCTGGCAGGATGTGAGCAAAAGGGCTGCCGCCGCCTGAAGCGGCAGCAGGCCCGATATCAAAATGTGCAGCACGTGTTTCATCACTTATGCTCCTGCAGGCAGATTCCGGTCAGAGAGACTGTCGTGCCGGCGGTGCATCTGCCGAGGTCGACGAAGAGTACAGCCTTGTCCCAGTCCACGTCCGGGGCCACGGCTTCCTTCTTGAACGTGGCTTTTTCTCCGGCCTCGACTGCGAAAGAGTTCTCGTAGAACGCCGCATGGTCGGCATCGTTGCCCTCCCAGGCCAGCTTGAACGTCATCGCCGGTATATCCTTGTCGGACTCGACGGTCACGCAGAAGTCGTAGGTCTTGGAAGCGGACATAGGGATGTCGGTGTGGAATTTGGTCTGTCCCTGCCATTCGCTGCCGCCGATCCCCTCAGGGATGACCACCTTGAGTCCGTTGCCCTCGAGAGTCTCAGTCTCCGGGGTCAGACTGCCTGACCAGTCGGCTGCCGAATACCAATAGTCCACGGTGACCGAAGCCTTCTTCCAGAGGTTGCCCTCGCCGTTGACATCGTAGCTTGTCTCCGGCTTCGGCTTGTAGATGTACTGCCAGGAGATGCCGCTGAAGTTCGCGACTATGACAAGCTTCTCGTCGGTGTTCTCGGTGATGACATAGGTCGGGTTCGTCACGGACTCGTTGTTCGCCACATATCCGATGACCACTCCCTCCGGGAAGGTGAGAGCGTCTCCGTCAAGTTTGTAGCTGGACTCCTGTACCGTCCAGTCGATGTCGTAGTCCTCGCTCTGCGCCGTGCCGGAGCCGATTGCGGTCACGTCCTTGTTGATGTAGATCTTGCCGTCCGCGCCCGGATTGAAGACATATCTGCCATCGGCGTAGAAGGTGAGTTCATCATCGTAGAGGCCGTAGCCCGCCTTTTCATTCGGGCCGGCGCTCCACCATCCCGCAGGATTGGACTGGTCAGGGCCGCAGCCCAGATGTCCCTGCATATCGGAGGCGAGCACCCAGGTCTTGCTCTCCTTGCCGAAGAGCGGATCAGCGGCACCGCCGTCGGCACTGCCTTCCTTCACGAACTCATAGTGCCATGCGATGCCGTCAGGGTTACCCGCCGTCTTGAGATTGGCGACGAGCTTGAGGCATTTCTTCATATCGGCCGGCTTATTCTCCAGTATGAGGTAGCGCGGGTCGTCAAGCTGACTCTGATCCGCGATGTAGGACATAGGAGTACCCTTCGGGAGGGTGATGTAGATTTCCTCCACTCCGGCGTCGTTCCAGCTGTTCTCCACGGCGTAGGTGACGGAAGTGACATCCCAAGGGACGATATAGTCCTCTCCGGTGGTGTTGTATTCGCTCTTCACGCCAGAGCCGACGTTGACATAGGTCTGCCCGTCACCCGGGTCGAAGGTGTATCCGCCGTCCGAAGTGAAAGTGATTTTGTCATCGTAGAGGCTGAAGTCCGCCTTTGCGTCAGGGCCGGCACTCCACCATTCGGTGCCGTTGCCACCGTAAGGGCCGCAGCCGAAGTGTCCCTGCACGGTATGGTTCCACTCCCAGGTCTGGGAGGAGCCGTTGCTGAGGGCCTTGATGTACGGCGATGCGTCGAACGGGTCGCGGTAGGTGTTGTCGAGAGTGAACTTCACAATCTGCGAACCGACCGAGAGGCCGTTGGCGTTGTAGGCCTTGACCTCCACGGAGTGCTCGCCCGCGTCACGGAAGCGGAGCTGAAGCCCGTTGCCGGTGTAGGCGTAGTTCTTGCCGGTCACCTTGGAGCCGGCGGCGTTGTCAACAGGATCGGTCGCGCCGATGATCCAGACAGGCACGACGGATCGGTTGCTCATATTGAACGTGACATAGTTGGTCTGCTGATCCACGCTGACCTTCACGTCGAAGTCCGCGGCCAGAGGGAGCTCCGTCCTGTCCGGAGTATGGTAGTCCGGAGAGCAGGCCGCCGTCAGTGCGACCGCCGCCGACAAAGCGATATATTTGACTCTTGTCTTCATTTTCATCCAAAATTAGTAGTTGTTCTGTTTGAGATTGGAATCCTTGTCGATTTCCGTCTGAGGGATAGGCCAGTATTTCTTGGACTCGGTCCAGTCGTTCTGACGGAACTCGTGGTTGGCTGCGGTGAGGACGGTCGGCGCCATTCCGGTGCGGATGAGGTCCCAGTAGCGCTTGCCTTCGCCCACGAACTCCTTGTGACGCTCCTGGATGATGTCCTCGCGGGTCACGCCGCTGTCCCGGCTCTTCGCGCGGTCGCGCACTTCCTTGAGGTAGGCGTCCGGCGACTGCCCGAGCAGGAGCGAGAGTTCTGCGGCGTTGAGGAGGGTCTCGGCGTAGCGGTAAACTCTCTCGTTGTTGCCGTGGTTCATGTTTGGGTCGCCGAGATAGCCGTGGTTGCCGTTGTTCCTGGCTATGTACTTGCGGAGGAAATATCCGCTGTCTTCCCAGCGCGGAGTGTAGGACGCTCCGGTCTCGGCGGCATACTTCTCGAAATTGAGGATGCCTCCGTCACGGCGGATGTCGGTGTCGTCATACATATCGTAGGTCGCCTTGCGGACAGTGCCGAAGCCCCATCCCTCGATATAGTCCGGGCTGCCCTTGAGCGAAGGGATACCGGTGAGAACCGCGAAGATGTTGCCTCCCGTGGCGATAGGAGCATCCCAGGAGCGCACGCCACCCTCGGAGATGTAGTTAATTTCCCAGATGGACTCCCTGCACCATTCTCCGGACTCCTCCCAGATGGAGGCGTAGTCATCAACGAGACTGTAGCTGCCGGAAGATATGATCTCCTTCATATAGCCGAGAGCCTTCTGGTATCTGCTCTCGTCGTTCTGGTACATGACGGCCTCGGTGTAGAGCATATATGCCATGGCGAGGGTCACGCGGCCTTCGTTGCCGGCGGAAGCCTTCATCGGGAGGACGTTCATCTCGATGGCGCTCTCGATGTTGGTGACTATATTCTCATAAACCTCGTCGTGGCCGAGCTGCCCGGCGAAGTACGGGGTCTCAAGATTCCTGTCGTAGTAAGGCACATTGCCCCAGAGTTTCCAGAGGACATTGTAGTAGAACGCCTTGAGGACGGTCGCCTCGGCCTTGTAGAGGGTTTTGGTCTCCTCGCTCATCCCGGGGACGTTGTCCACATTCTCCAGCACCACGCAGCAGCGGTTGATTCCGGAATACGAGATGGTCCACATCTGGTTGCAGACGTCGGTGGAGGTGGCGGTGTAGAAGTGCGCCTTGACGAGTATAGGCTGGTCGCCCTCGTTGGAGCCACCGGCGTTGATGTCGTCCGCCATTATGTCATAGACAAGGTGGAGGGCATCATACTGGTAGAAATAGTCATACCACTCAAGCGGGTCGTATGCTGCGGTAAGCCCTTGGAACATACGGGCCTCGGTGTTGAAATACTCGCTCATCGGCTCGGAGCCGTTGTGCTGCGGCGTGACGAATTCTTCAGAGCAGGCGGAAAGGGCCAGTATTGAAAGTGCGCAGAGCGCGAATAATATCTTTTTCATCTCTAATCTCTTTTTAGAAGTTGACGTTGACGCCGAAGGTGAATGTCCTGTTCTGCGGATATACGCCGCGGTCGATTCCGACTTCGGTGCCGTAGCCCGAGTTGCCGCCCGTCACTTCAGGGTCGCAGCCCGTGTACTTGGTGAGGGTGAAGAGGTTCTCGGCCTGGATATAGACCCTGAGGCGGGAGATGGCGGCACGCTTTGTAAGAGAGGCCGGCAGGGTGTAGCCCAGCTGGGCGTTCCTCGCCCTTACGAATGAAGCGTCCTCAACCCAGAAGTCCGAAGCCCTGTAGTTCTCGTTGGCGGAGCTGAAGGCGAAGCGCGGACTGCTGTCGGTGGAGCCTTCTCCTGTCCAGCGGTTGAGAATACTCTTCGGGAGGTTGATGTAGTAGAGGTCGGTACGGCGGGAGACATTGAAAGCCTGCACGCCGAACTGCCCCTGGAGAAGCATGCTGAAGTCAAAGCCGCGCCACTCGAAGTTGAGCGAGAGTCCGAGAGTCCAGTCAGGAATGCCCTTGCCTATCTTCGTGCGGTCGTCGTCGTTGATGACGCCGTCGCCGTTGACATCCACGAAGCGGAAGTCGCCCGCCTGCGCGTTAGGCTGTATCAGAGCGCCGTCGGAGTTGACGTATGCGGCCACTTCGTCCGCGTTCTGGAACACTCCGTCGGTCTTCCATCCGTAGAAGTAAGGGAAAGGAAGCCCGACATTTCCTCTGGTGAGGGTCCCGAGCTTGTGGCTGGAGCCGCTCAAGAAAGTGGCGTCGTCACCGAGGTAGGTCAGCTCGTTATGGTTGTAGGAGGCGTTGAATTTGACCCCGTAGCTGAGATCTTCGACCTGCCCCCTGTAGCCGAGGTCGACCTCGACGCCCCTGTTGACCATGTCGCCGAGGTTCCCGGTAGGAGCGGAGTCGCCCGCATAGGCAGGTACAGGCATGGAGAGAAGCATCCCGGAGGTCTTCTTGTTGTAGTAGTCGAGCGTGGCGGTGAGACGGTTGCCGAAGAATCCCAGGTCCATACCGAGGTCGGTCTGGATGGACTGCTCCCATTTGACGTCAGGGTTGGCGAGGCCGCTCGGCTTGACGCCGGTGGAGATGGACTCGGTGCCGCTGCCGCCGGAGCCGAAGACATAGTTGTTGCCGGAGCTTGAGTATACGGCATAGGTGAAGTCTCCGATGTTGTCGTTACCGTTGATACCCCACGAGCCGCGGAACTTGGCGGCGGAAAGCCATGCGACACCCTGGAGGAAACTCTCGTTCTTGGCGTTCCAGCCCAGGCTGAATGAAGGGAAGGTACCCCACTTGTTGTTAGGGCCGAAGCGGCTGGAAGCGTCGCGGCGGACGGTCACTTCCGCCATATAGCGCTCGTCGTAGTTGTAGGAGATGCGCCCGAAATATGAGATAAGGCTGTATGGAATGGAGTTCCAGCTGCCCCAGCCGTTGCGGTCGCCGTTCTCCTGCTTGCCGAGAGTGTTGTTGACGGAGATTTTCCAGGTATCGTAAGGATAGGTCAGACCGTTGGCGCTCGCGCCGACATTGGATGAGCTGTAGCGCAGGGCGGACTGTCCGAGGACTGCGTTGACCGTGTGCCTGCCGAAGCTCTTGTCGTAGCTGAGCACGTTCTCCACCTGCCAGGTGTAATACCTTGCCATCGTCTGGGATGCGCTTGAGCCGTAGTTGATCTTTTCGGTCACGGTCTCGTTGCCGTCCTTGTCGTAGTTCACCTTCTCGGTGACGGTGTCGTACTTGTAGGACTTGGAGGTGAGGAAATATTCCTTGCTATAGCTGTTGCCATAGACATAGGCGAGGTCGAGCGAGACGGAGTTGCGAAACTTCAGGCCGTCGAGGAGATTGAGTTCAGTGTTGAGTCCGGCCACAATCTTGTCGGTGCTGCTGCGCGAACCCGGCATATCGAGCATGGCGACAGGGTTGGCCTGCTCGTTGTACACGCCCGCGTCGGCGATGGAGTAGGCGACTCCCTCGGAGTTCCTTATTATATATGGATATCCGTCAGGATAGAGGGTCTTGTATCTGGCCTCGTCCTCTGCGGTGGCGTATATCGCCTCGAGCGGAGACATTCCAAGAGCCGAGCCGAGAGGAGAACCGTACTCGGAGTTGGCGGAAACCGACGCCGAGCGTATGTGCGCGTAGGAAATCTGGTTGCGGAACGTGAGCTTGTTGAGCCAGCCGCGCTCGGCTGTCCTGTCGAAGACCGTGATTCCGATATTCTCCCTTAAGGTCGCCCTGTTGTAGTACGAGCGGTCGAATCTGCCGCCTATCGTACCCTTGTTGGAGAGATAGCCTCCGGAGATGCTGTAGTCGACCTTGCCGTTGCCTCCGGACACGGAGATGTCGTGCTTTATGATCGGAGAGTTCTCATCGAAGATGGCGTCGACCCAGTCGGTACCCTCCCCGAGAGAATAAGGGTCATCGTAGATCGGGGCCTTGCCGTCGTTGAGCATACCCTCGTTCATCATTATGGCATATTCGGTGGCGTTGAGCACCGCCGGTTTCCTCCAAGGGTTCTGGATGCCGTAGGAGAAGTCGTAGCTGACCTTCGCCTTGCCTTCCTTGCCCTTCTTGGTGGTGACGAGGATGACTCCGTTGGCCGCACGCGCACCATAGACGGCACCCGATGCCGCGTCCTTGAGGACCTCGATGCGCTCGATGTCGTTAGGGTTGATGAAGTCTATGCTTCCCGCAGGCATCCCGTCCACTATATAGAGAGGATCGGAATTGTGGATGGTGCCGATACCCCTGACACGTACCTGTGAGCCTGCTCCCGGAGAGCCCGAACCCTGCGTGACCAGCACGCCGGAGGACATGCCCTGAAGCATGTTGTCCACCCTGGTGTTGGACTGGATCTTGAGGTCGTCGGAGGTGATGCTGGAGATCGCAGCCGTCACGACGCTCTTCTTCTGCACGCCGTAGCCGATTACGACAGTCTCGTCAAGAAGCTGTGAATCGGGGACAAGAATGACCTTCATATCCTGAGCGGCAGGAAGTTCCTGCGACACATAGCCTATGAAGGAGAATTGGAGGACGGCTCCCTGCGGGACGGAAATCCGGAAGTTGCCGGCGGCATCGGTCATGGTACCGTTGGAGGTACCTTTCTGGACGACGCCCGCACCAATGAAACCGTCGCCGTTCTCATCAAGAACGGTACCGTGAACGAGAACGGACTGCGACCATGCGGTCATACAGCCGAACCCGAGAAGACAGATGACTGTCAGAACAATCTGTTTGATCTTCATTGTTTCTGTGGTTTTTTGGTTGATGTTATTAGTTTTCAAAGCAAATTCTTGCTGTTGTCTTTAGAAGCTGTCAACAGCTTCTCACAAATGTATCAAGCAGAATCAAAAAGAAAAAGCCCTCCGCGAAATTGGGGGCGGAGAATTTTGAGTGGATTGGTCAATTGTTTATAAATAAGCTACTTGGCCATTTATGGACAGCAAAAATAGTGGATTCTGGCCCTGCATTCCGAATCCGGCGGAGTGCCATAAGTGGAAACACCGGGGCGGGAATTATAAGCTTATATTCTGATTATCAATATTATAAACAAATTGTCCCGGAGCTAAAAAAGTGGACGGAACCGTCCACTTCCAACCACTTCCAACCACTTAATTTCCGATATGCTTGATTTGCTCCTCGAAATCCTCCCTGTCGCCGAGGGCGGAGTTCTTAATCTGGGCTCTGTAGTTGTAGATGGTGTTGACCGAGTAGCGCAGCATCGAGGCTATGTCGGACGACTGGGTTATGCCCAGCCTGATGAGGGCGAAGATGCGGAGTTCGGTGTTGAGGAGCTTGCCCTTCTTGAGTTCGATTCTCGCATCCTCGCGCAGCAGGGCGTTGAACTGCTCCACGAATTTGGGGTACAGCTTGAGGAAGGCCCGGTCGAACATGTCGTAGAACTCCCTGATCTCCCTCTCCACATTGTCCGGGGAGGAGGTGTCGGCTATCAGAGAGTCCAGACTGCCGGACAGGGCCATCTTGCGGATCCGGCTCTGGTAGGCCTTCATCTTGTCGATGTAGCTGGAACACATTCCGAGGAAAAGTCCGATATACTCCTCTTTGGCTGCGTTGGCTTCGGTGAGTTCAAGATTCATCTGCTTGAGCTTTTCGTTGACGCCGGCGAGGGCTTCCGAACTCTGCTTGATTTCGTCGTTCATCTCAACGATTTTGCGGCCGTACTGAATCTGGCGGCGGTAGAGCCTGAGCAGCGCGATCAGCCCCAGCAGCAGGAGAAGCGACAGAACCGATGTGAGTATGAGCATGATGCGCACCTTCCGCTGGTGTATCTGGCGCAGGTCGGTGTAGCTCTTCTGCACGGCCGGCAGAATCGACGAAATCTGCCACTGCCGCAGCTTGGCATCGAACGCCACGGCATCCTGCAGCGAGAGTGAGGAATATCGGAACGCCCGCTCGTAGTCCCCGTCTTTGAACAGCGCTTCCGCAAGGCTGAAGAGCGAGGCGTTGTCCTTGGTGGCGGTCTTGATGTCGGCCATCGCGGAACGTATGAACCAGTTCTCCATCTCTTCTCGGCGATTGAGCTGCTCGCAGATGCGGGCCTGGAAGTAGGCAAGGTTGGCGTAATCGTGGCTCGCGCTGTCCATCACGGAAAGCGAGTGGCGGTTGATGAAGTCCGCCTGGGCGTAGTTCTTCTCGTCTATGCACTTGCGGACCGTCACATAGCGGCTCAAGCTGCTCGAAGGGTCTGCGAGGGACAGCAGCCTGTCGCGATAGTAGGCCACCTTGCGCAGGGTGTTCCTGTCCGCGCCCTTCTGATATTCGCCGTAGTCGAACCAGAAGCGCTGCTGCACATTGCAGTAAGCTATCTCCTGCTCCCGCCCGAAGAGAGTCGTGTCCATAAGAGAGAAGTTGTTCTGCACTTCGAGGAATTCCCCAGCCGCCGTATTGAGCATCGCCTCATTGAGATAGACATCGTTGAGCCTGACCTTGTCGCGCAGCTGCAGAGCGAGCCGCTTCTGCTCGTCGAGGGCCTCCACGGCCTTGCGGTAGTTGTAAGTACGGTATTCGTCGAAGAGTTCTCCCCAGATCAGATACTGTCTCTCGGGCAGGACTCCGCGGGAGTGGAGCGTATTCTCTATAGTCTTGATGCGCAGTTCCTTGGCGGCGACATACGAGGGAGCGTCCTCGATTGTGCGGTCCAGCTCCTCCAGAAGCTCCTGCCTTGTCTGCGCGGACGCGGAAATCCCCGCCGCCAATATGACGGCGGCTGCAAGCACCGATTCCATATGCCGGGAAGAGGTCACGAGTTTCAGCGAAATCAATCGGAGCAAAAATAATGATAAATCCCGAAATTATTTGTGCGTTTCTCAAATAATTCACTATCTTTGCGTCCGCAAAAAGAAAAAGGGGGTGATTTAAAGAAATGATTATCGTACCGGTAAAGGAAGGAGAGAACATCGAAAGGGCTCTCAAGAAATTCAAGAGGAAGTTCGAGAAGACAGGAGCTATCCGTGAGCTTCGCGCACGCAAGAATTTCGAGAAGCCGTCCGAGAAGCGCCGTATCGCAAAGGCCAAGGCCATCTACGTGCAGCACCTCCGTCTCGAAGACGAGCAGTAGTTTCCCTCACC
>CAVHNN010000017.1:0-39563 GCA_963637465.1 Paludibacteraceae bacterium | reverse complement strand
GGACGTCATTCCATCGCGTCCTAACGAGATATGGGTGGCTGATATCACGTATGTTTATGGGGGTAAAAACGAAATGTGTATAATGGAGTAGGGGAGTGAATAGGTGTAAGGGTTATGAGTGTGAGGGAGTTAGGGGTGTTAGTGGGGCGAGGAAGGTGAAAAACGAAATGTTACTTTTGCTTTACTTTTATGTGACGTTCGGGAGGGGTTGAAAGGTTCCGTTCAAGTTGAAATGTTACATTGCCTTCGGAAAGGGGTCAAAAGAGGCCTGCTCCGTGGGCTTTTTCGTCAGACGGGTGATGGTGCCAATCGTGGGCGAGGGCTGGCAGGGGTTTGTTTCAGGGCCTTTGCCGGCCTTTTTCGTAAGCCTTTGGCTGCGGGGTTCTGCGGCGGTGGCGCAGGGCTTTCAAACGGTCGGGAAAAGCCTTTCAAACGGGCCGCCAAAAGGGGGCTAACCACAGTTCCCAAATGCCGTCTCCAAAAAGGATAAGGTATACGTTTAGGTATACATTTAGGTATACGGATTTTCAGATTGTAAAAAACGAAATGTGCGCATTAGGTATACATTAAGGTATACACTTTTGCGACATCGATACCCCTCTACGGAGGGGGTTAACGACACGGAAAGGGGGAAAAATGGCAGTGAAAAGGCGGTTAAGTACCCCCTTATGGCACGGATTCGGCGGTGAAAACTGGGGTTAAGTGGGTGATAGATACGGGGTAAGGGTTGAATCGTGTTAAGAAAAGTGTGCGCGCAGCTTGCATTTGTTGATAGGAATGTGTTACTTTGCAGAGCAATTTGGATGGTAGAACCATTGCTCTAACATCTCCGCCCTCAAAGGGTATTTCTCCGCCAAGGTAGAAAAATAACGCCCGGCATTATCCCAGATGCTGGGCGTTATCGCATTTATGCGAAACAATCGGCTTTACCCACGTGCCATAGGGAAGAAGGAGGTGTTAGACAATGGACAAAGGCCATCCAAATTGCAAAAACGAAGAAGGTACACTTGTAAAACGGCAGGAGAATCTATCGTAAGAACGGCAGACCATTCTGTTTCAGAGTCAAGTAAGAGACTTTTGGAGTTCAGGCCGGCACGATGGGAGGTGCCGGCCTTTTTTCTATTCCATAGTGTGAAAAGTCAATGAGGCTTTGACGAGGGCGAGGGCGGTGACTGAGGAGAGGGGGATGTCCTTTGGGGCGAAGGACGGGTTGAAGCTGGCGAGGCGGATCTTGTCCGGGTCGTCCGCCTTCCGGATGTATTTCACGGCGGTGTAGCTGTCGCCGTCGAGGGCGAACGACAGGAGGTAGATTTCTCCCCAGAGGATGCTGTCAAGGGACAGCTCCTTTTTTTTGTACATAACGATGTCCCCGGACTTCAGGAGCGGCGACATCGACTCCCCTCTCACATATATCGCCCCGTCCACCGGAGGGAGGTTGGGGATACGGAGGAAGTCTTCGGGCTGGATGTTGTGGTTGTTGAATATGGCGACCAGTCCGGCGGAGGCGTCGAAGTCGTAGAGAGGTATGTCCTGGGACGTGAGGTTGCGGTCGGTCTTTAGGCTGAACCTCTGGTCCACATCGACTGGTCTGGCGGAATTGAGCATTTCGCCCTCGCCGTTGATGAGCCAATTATAATTTACGTGTTTACATTTTGAAAACAAAACCTCATAATCAATTGAGTTACGGCTTTTCCAATTGGATAGAGTTGATTTATTTACTCCCAGCAATTCCGCCAACTGCATATCTGATGTTACCCCAAGCGCCGTTTTCGCCCGAACAAGTATCTCTTTTGTATCCATAATTCACACTTTGTGAAATAATTTTTCAAATTATAGTTGTAGTTTACAATTTGTGTACTATATTTGCAGTGCTTAACACTGTTAAGCCGAGGACAAAATTAGGAAAATAAAACAGATTAGGAAAAAATGACGAAGATACGTGTTTACACGCTGTACGGCGATGTCGAGGCTCTGGAGACGGCGGTGCGCCGCCTGATGGAATGCGGGTTTCATTTCCACTACACGGGGGAGTTCCTGTACGACAGCGAGCCGTGGGACAGCTTCATCGACGAGCACTGCGGGGACATCAGGGACAGGCTCACGGCCCGCGAGGAGTGCTGGATAGACGAGGAGTTCACTGTCATCAATAATATGTAGACGAAAACCAATCAATCGATATGAGAACATACATCAGAGTACCAGACGCGCTCCGCAAGGAGCTTATCTCGAAGTTCGGAGTCTCCAGACCCACGGTCTGGTCGGCCCTCAACTATCTGACCGCCGGGGACCGTCCGGAGGCGATCAGGCAGTACGCCCTTCTGCACGGCGGCTCCATCGAGGAGCAGAACTTCATCCCGAACTGCCGGACGGAGTACACGGACGAGGAGATCGTCCAGACGTTCGCCGGCGGCGTTCAGGTCAGGACGGACAGGAATGACGGCATCGTGAGGCTGGTGCAGGACGGGGCGGTCGTCGAGTCCTACGAGGCCGTGACGCTGCAGGCGTGGGGGAACATCCTGCATCGCGCGCAGATGATGTCGCAGGGGCGGGTCGCGAGGGCCGCGAAGAAATGAGGCGGGGTCTGAAGGTGGCGGGGTGCGCCCTGCTCGCGCTGGCGGGTCTCGCCGTGGCGGCGGTCATCGAGCCGTGGCCGCTGGTGTGGTGCGTGGGGTTCCCGATGGCTTACGCCGGGGCGATGGGGGTGTTAAGTGAAATGGAAATAATCAAGAAAGACAATGGCGACAATAGAAAATTTTAGGAGATGTAAAGCCGGTGCCAAAGACATCGGGATAGTCCAGCCGTTAACCAAGAGGACTCTCGGGAGCCTTTTCGGGGTAGTAGAATTGATTCCCGAAGCGGAACTTGTGAATCGAGACGAAACTGAACAGAGCCGCCACCTTTTCCAAGACAGAGTGCTCCGTGCCCTTTACGTCAAAGACGACCCTGAATTCAACAGTCCCGTCCGTGGCCGGATAAGTATTGAACATAAGATGCGAGCCGATTGATTTTGCGAATCTTTCGCACGAGAGGAATATCTGGTGTGCTTTTTCACGGCCTTCCTCATCTGAATGGGCCTCCACTTCCGAGAAGAAAAGGTACATAAGAGTTATTCGTTGAGACATAATCGCTGTTTTTTTTGTTGGTTAAGATGCAAAGATAGCGATAATGCAGGAGAGGGCGGGCGCGCCAGGTGGTTCGACTCCACCCCTCTCCCCCAAGACACTAACAGAGATGACGTATTACGGAAATACCATAGCGGTGACGGTGGACGAGCTGACCTGCGGTGACGGCGGAGATGCCGTGATGTCGCGCAACAACTACCGTGTACTACAGAGTCGCGGCCGCATCAACGTGCTGCGTCCGGGCAAGGGTCTGGGCAGTCCGGCGCTGATAGAGTACGCGTCGCTGCCGGAGCGGTTCAGGACGCGGTTCGCGGCGAAGTACGGCGACCCGGAGACGGTCCTGAGGAGGGAGTCCGCCGGGCTTGCGCAGGACCAGGCGGCGCAGCGCTTCTTCCACGACTACCGCCTCCCCGACGGGAGGAGCATACAGGAGGAGAAGCAGGAGGAGTACACGGTGAACGCGCGGGTGCTGAACGCGCTGCAGGGGATGCTGGACACGCAGAGGGTGATGCGCAGGGCGTGCAACAACAGCACGCCGGTCGCCTGGGGCAACATCCTCCGCGCCTCGGAGGACCTGCGCGAGGCCTACGGGCACACGCTGCCGGCGGGCGAGGCGAGGCTGCGGGCCAAGATGCGCGAGTACGCGAGGGAGGGGTACGCCTGCCTCGTGTCGGGCAAGCTGGGGAACCGCAACACGGTGAAGATAACGGAGGAGGGTGAGAGGCTGCTGATAGCGCTCAGGCGAAGCAGGACCCCGGTGTACACCCTCGCCCAGATATTCGCGGAGTACAACGGGGTCTGCGGCAGGAAGGGCTGGAAGCCCCTGCGCAGCGAGAACTCCCTGCGGCAGTTCCTGGAGCGTCCGGAGGTCAAGCCCCGGTGGTACGACGCGGTGTACGGGGAGCTGGCCTCGAAGCAGCTCTTCTCGCGCCGCAACAAGACCCTGATGCCTACGATGAGGGACTCCCTCTGGTACGGGGACGGCACGAAGCTGAACCTGTTCTACAAGGATTACGAGGGCGGGAAGCTGGTCGTCAGGACCGCCTTCGTGTACGAGGTGGCGGACGCCTTCAACGACACGCTCCTGGGCTTCGCCGTCGGGAAGACGGAGAATTTCGACCTCCAGTACAGGGCGTTCAGGATGGCGGTGGAGACGTCCGGCCACAAGCCGTACGAGATAGTGACGGACAACCAGGGCGGCCAGACCACAAAGACCGCGCAGGCCTTCTTCGCAAGCATAACCTCGCACGTGTCCCGGACAACCTCACCTTATAACCCCCAATCAAAGACGATTGAACGTCTTTTCGGGGAGTTCCAGCGCCAGATTCTCGGGCAGGACTGGAGGTTCACCGGGGGCAACATCTCGGCGAAGGAAGCCTGGAAGATAAACAGGGAGTTCGTCGATGCGAACAAGGAGTCCCTCTACACCTACGATGAGCTGCTCGCGGCCTATGCGGAGGCGCGCAGGAAGTGGAACGCGGTGGACGGCAGGCTGGAGGCCTACCTGGCGAGCGTGAACCCGGAGACGGAGGCGGTCTCGCAGATAGACATGGTGAACCTGTTCTGGGTGAGGACAGACCGCCCGTCGAGGTTCACCGCCGACGGCATCACCGTCCAGTATCAGAAGCGCAGGTACACCTACGAGGTCCTGACCGCCGACGGCAGTCCGGACTATGAGTGGAGAAAGGTGAACACCGGCAGGGAGTTCATCGTGAAGTTCGACCCGATGAGGATGGATATGGCGATGCTGTTCGAGCAGACCGCGACGGGGCTGCGGTACGTCGCCACGGCGTATCCTTACCTGACGGTCCACAGGAACATACAGGAGCAGAAGGACGGGGAGATGGCCCTGATAAGGAGGAACGATTCCGAGAACAAGAGGGTGAGGGTGCAGCGCAGGATCGAGAACCACGCCCTGGAGTTCGAGCACGGCGTGGCGCCGGAGCAGAACGGGCTGAGGACGCCGGTGCTGAAGGGCATCAGCGAGAGCGAGTTCGAGACGTACGCGGACGCGGTGGCCGTCGTGGCGCATCCGGACGCGCCGGACATAACGGACATAGGGCTGTTCGGCAAGGAGCTGAGCAATATGGACTACAACCCTCTGGACGCGATAAGGAGAACATAGCAAATCAATCGATATTATGGCACAGAAACTCACATTGGAAGAGAGGCAGGGCATCCGGCGGATGCTGGCCGACTACGCGGCGGGGTACGCCAGCCAGGCGAAGGCGGCGAACTCCCTGCAGGGGGTGACGAGCCCCGGCACGTTCAACGCCGTCATCAACGGCAAGTTCGAGAAGGTAAGCGACGAGATGCTCCTGCGCATCCGCGCCGCCGTGGGCGGCGGCAGGTCGGAGGGGTGGCAGGTCTGCCGCACGTCGGCGTACAAGGACGTGGAGACGCTCCTTGCGGACGCGCAGCAGTACCGCAACGTCTCGTGGATAACTGCCCCCGCGGGCATAGGCAAGACCACTGCGGCGCTCCGGTACGCGAAGGAGCACCGGAACGTGTTCGTGCTCGGCTGCTCGGAGGACATGCACAAGGCGGACTTCGTCGAGGAGCTGGCGAAGCGGATAGGCATCCGCAACGAGGGGCTGACCGTCCGCGCCACGCTGAACAGGATAGTGGACGAGCTGGTGAAGATGAAGAGCCCGCTGCTGGTCTTCGACGAGGGCGACAAGCTGACGGACTCGGTGATGTACTACTTCATCAGCCTGTACAACGCCCTGGAGGACAGGTGCGGCATCGTGTTCCTCTCCACGCCGTACATCCGGAAGAGGATGTCCAACGGCCTGAAGCTGGACAGGAAGGGCTACGAGGAGCTGTACTCGCGCATCGGCCGCAGGTTCGTGCCGCTCTCGGCGGTGACGGAGTACGAGGTGAACGCCATCTGCAGGAGCAACGGCCTGTCGGACGTGAAGGCCATCGCGTCCGTGGTCCGGGAGTCCGGGGAGGTCAGGAACGGGCAGACGGAGTTCGACCTGCGCCGCGTCAAGAAGTCGATACACAAGCAGCTGCGCATCGCCGCGGCGGCGATGCTCTGATGTCATTCGAGACCCTTTCAAACGGCATTCGCATATGGCACGCACGCTATCAGCAAGACAGGTACTCACGATAAGGTTCGACACGGTCCGCCTCGGAGGGGGATGGGACTCCTGCGTCGGCGAGATAGAGACCTCCGGCATCTGGTTCATCTGGGGCAACTCGGGGAACGGCAAGACCTCGGCGGTGGTATCGCTGTGCAGGGAGCTGTCGGCCTACGGCAAGGTGCTCTACAACTCCCGGGAGGAGGGCGTGAGCCTGACGATGCAGAACACGCTGCGGCGCTACGGGATGGGAGAGCTGGGGAGCAGGTTCCAGCTCGCGGACATGACTCTCGCGGAGCTGGACGAGCGGCTCTCGCAGCGGCGGTCCCCGAGGTTCGTGGTCATCGACTCGTTCCAGTTCATGGGGCTGTCGTACCGGGAGTTCAGGGAGTTCTGCGGGAGGCACCGCAGCAAGCTGCTGATATTCGTCAGCAGGGCGAGGGGCCGCCAGCCGGAGGGCAGGGCCGCGGCGAGCGCGATGTACGACGCGGCCTGCAAGATATGGGTGGAGGGTTACAAGGCGTTCAGCAAGGGGCGCTTCATCGGCGAGAGTGGCGAGGTGACCCTGTGGGAGGAGGGCGCGGCCAAATATTGGTCGGACCCCGACAGGCAAAAATGAAAACTACGATATGAAGAAGAAACGCAATTATTCACGGTTCTACGCCCTCTGCAAGGCGGCGGGCGTAGATCTCAGTCAGTACAAGGAGGATCTGGTCTCGCAGTTCACGGACGGGCGCACCGTCTCCCTGAGGGAGATGAGTGACTCCGAGTATGAGGAGATGTGCGACTGCCTGCAGAGCGGAAGGCGGCGGACGGAGACGAAGGCGGACTATCTCGAGCGGCGCAGGAAGATGCGCTCCGCCGTGCTGAACAGGATGCAGCGGCTCGGGGTGGACACCACGGATTTCGACAGGGTGAACGCTTTCTGCCAGAGTCCGCGCATCGCCGGCAAGCCGTTCGGGATGCTGACCCCGGAGGAGCTGGAGAGGCTCGTCCCGAAGCTGGAGGCGATGCTGCGCAAGCCGGGGCCGCGCGCGGCTGGGACTCCGGTGATGGCCGTCCCGGTGGTGGTCTATGGCAAACCCAACCAGCTGCCGAACTGATGAGACCGATTATGACGATAGACCCGGACGGGCCGCAGGGGAACGTCTTCTATATCTGGGGACTCGCCATCGGGAAACTGATAAACTGCGGGGCTCCCGCCTCCGTCAGGGATGAGATGTCAGGGCGGGTGAAGAATGCCCATAGCTATGAGGAGGCGATAGGAATCATACAGGAATATGTGACAATTAAATGGAAAGGAGGTAAGCCTATGTAGAGAAACGGAGTGCGTATGGGGAGGCGACAGGCATATTACCGCGGGTGAAAATCCACAGGTTGCAAGCACACCCGCACCATAGGGGTTCGAGTCCCCGGCCTCCTCCGGAGTTTTTTAACAGTTCAAAAATCATTCAGTATGGAAAAGATGTATTCAAGACAGGACGTGGTGCGGCTCGTCGCACTGGAGAGGGACAGATGCATAAGCATCGTCCACGGCAGGATCAAGGAGGCGGAACGGCTCGGCAGGGCCAGACCGGCGCTGGCGGCAAGGATGAAGAGCGCCGTCGAGTTCCTTGACAAGACGCTCCTGGCCGTCGTCAACGGCAAGATGAACAGGAACGAAGACTACGAGGAGCAGCTGAAGGCACTGGTGCTCAAGGACTATTTCGGTGAGCCTGACAAGTCGGAGAAATGACACTTTAATATCAGCAATATGGATATCAGCAAGATGACACAGCAGCAGAGGGCCGAACTGAAGGCCCAGCTTGAGGCAGAGGAGCGTGCCGAGAAACAGAAACGCGAGGAAGACATCAACTCATACAAGGAGCTCACTGCGGAGTTCTGCCACCGGACGAAGGACAAGATGGTAGCGCTGAGCACCCAGATGAGGCAGCGCAAGGACGAGGTGTTCACGGAGGTGGCCTCCCTCATCGAGCTCAAGGAGAAGCTGTTCAACGCCAAGGTGGACCGCCACAGCAACTCGTTCACGGCGGACGGCATCACCGTCTCGCTCGGCCGGAGGACGAACGACGGCTGGGACGACACTGTGGAGGTGGGCATCGCCAAGGTGAAGGAGTTCCTCTCCTCGCTGGCGAAGGACGGGGATTCGGCGAAGCTGTTCGCCGCCGTGATGCAGCTGCTCTCCAAGGACCGCAAGGGCAATCTGAAGGCGAGTGCGATGCTGCAGCTGGAGAAGTACGCGGCCGAGTGGAACGACCCCCTGTTTTCGGAGGGCGTGGCCATCATCAGGGATGCCTACAGCCCGGTGGAGACCTGCGACTTCATCGCCGTGTCCTACAAGGACGGGGACGGCAAGGTACACGCTATTCCGCTGTCGCTGGCGGCGATGACGAGGGAGGACTGAGGTATGGAAGCCATCAATGTCGACGAGCTGTTCAGGCAGACGGCCGAGAGGAACATAGAGACGCTCGCGTCCTCGCTCGTGAGGGAGATGACCATCAATGAGGCGCAGACCAGACCGGCGCGGAAGGTGCACACCTCGACCCTGATTGTCGGGGATGAAGGCAGGTTCATCGCCCTGAACGGGTCCGCCCACCAGATGGAGGAGTGTTTCACTGAACTTTTCAGGCGCAGGCCGGAGCTGCGCTGGACCGTCCAGTCGGTGCTCGACAGGATGTTCCGCATAGCCGACCAATGAGGAGCGTGACAGATATCGGGCTGCTCCGTCCCGGGGACAGGATAGTCCGGATAGGCCGCTACGGGGATGTCGAGATAAGGGAGTACCTCTGTCCGCATCCCCACTTCGGGGACCGGGCGATATTCCTTGACAGCAACGGGTATCCGATGATGCTGTGCTCGGACACGGACATAGAGTCCGGACACTGGTACAGGTTCGATCCGGACAGATGGGGTGACGTGTACCGTATGGCCGTCGCCTATCACACCCGGGAGATAATACGAATCAAAAAACAGAGTGAAGTTATGGAAGACAAAGTGAAATCAGAACGTGACTGCGGGGATTGCGCATATTTCAGGAACGGTCCCGAATACGACTACTGCTCGCTGAGCGGGGTGCAGGCTGAGTGCTGCGACGCGGCCTGCGAGGTCTTCGAGGAGCCGGAGTGATTCTTCGATGCTTATGGATTTAGGGACAGACCGCCGGGAATGGCGGTCTGTTTTTTGTAGAGTATTGAAAGGCCACTCGAACGGATTGAAAGGCGTTTGAAAGCTTTTTTGAAAGGTTTTTCCGTTATGATTATTGGTATTCACGGAAAGTTTTATAATTTCGCAATGCGTTAAATATTTTTGTGTATGGATAAGAATCTCACTGAAAGTTACGACCAGCTGATGAAGGGTTATAAACCTTCACAGTATGTCAATCAGAGCTGGCCAATGAAAGACGGGATGTACCAGCAGTATTCCGCCTTTGAGGATGATGTCCAGTGCGCGTCAGGTACCCATAAGTCAATCGTAATGCTATAGGATTATGCCAAGCTGGAGCTATTTCAAGAACCACTCCCAATCCTGCGTATCTCCACAAAACCCCAACCGTGCGGTGAATGATGTAAGCCGCAACCCGGCGAGCCTTGGTCTTTGGCAGACCATCATCTCCAAGCTGAACCCCACTTTCCTTACATTGTGCCAGCAGGCGGATGAACTCTCCAAGAATCTGGCTGACTACATCCTCTCGAAGAAGGATTATTCGGACGAGGTCAAGGAACGGATAAAGGGCGTGTTCGTGAACAATGACGACAGCAAAGTGCATAGCCGGCATATAGACATCCAGCGGTGCAAAGATGTCGGGCTGAACATCGAGGATCTTGAAGATGACCCTGAAATGCAGGATATGGTCTTGAGCATACACCACTGCTGCATGATATTGGGCGAAGCGAGCAATATCGTCAAGGTAGTGGAGAATAACATAGGCGGGGAGTTTTCATATCATCTGCCTCCGCAGCAGCCACGTACACCCGGTCCGTTGATGCAGTTCCAGATAGACGAGCCTTAGCCTTCTTGACAGACATATCCGCCGCCCCGAAAAGGGGTGGCGTTTTTTTAGGGGATTCGCTCTCTTGGAGTTAATCGTGTTAAGTTGTGACGATGAATATCTTGGTAATCCGTAACTTTGCGTATAAGCGGTCGCATATGCCAAAGGGAAGGAACAGGGAACTCATCAGGGCGCGGAACGAGAAGATCGCCCAGCGGTGGTATTATTGGACGGAGAAGCAGAGGCTCCGGTTCGATGACGCCCTAAAAATCCTGTCGAAGCAGGAGTTCTTCCTTTCCGAGGACCGCATACTCTGCATCCTGCGCGCGTATGCCAACAGCACGCCGGCGGCGGAGTTCTCCACCCACTCACGCATCAGGCCACCGAAGATCACGGCCGAGCAGCTGTCCCTGTTCCAGGACCTATAGTTCCTCCATCTCCTCCGTTATGTTCACGTTGAAAGTGGACTCGTACACCTTGACCCTCCCGGCGAGCGGGTAGGCCCTCGACTGGACTCTGCGCATATCCGACACGTCATCCCCCAGGCTGTAGCCGTGCAGGGCGCACACGACCTTCCTGTTCACGGCGAGCCTCCGTTCCATCTGGGCGAACGAGTTCGAGGATTCGTAATGGGTGTCCTCGTCGCACTGGAAGGCGACCTTGACGGTGACGGTCACGGTCCCCCTCTGGATGTCCGGGAACTTCTCCGCCTTGAAGTCGGCCGTGGTCGCGTCGATGAGGCAGCAGGGGAACAGTATGGGGTAGCTGTAGCGGTCGTCGTACTGCGCCGGGTAGAGCTGGCCGGTGTCCTCGTCGATGTGGTCCAGTTCGGGCACGGCCTTGCGGAGTCTCTCCGCGATTCTGAGATAGATTGATTCCATATTCTTAGAGATTTATTATCCGTAGTATTTCCTTCTCGACATATTCCGATATCCTCGCGTCCAGCTCGGCGCTCGGCCCCATGAACTGCCGCTGCGGTATGTTGACGGTGAGCGTCTCCTTCTTCGTCAGGGCGAGTCTCTTCCACTTCTCCGCCTCCTCCGGGACGGCCTGTCCTGCGGACGCTCCTGTTGCGCCCTTTCTTTGGCCTTTCCGGGGCTTTACGCCGCCATTCGAGCCTCCTTTAAGTTCGTAGTACTTCGCCCACGCGAAGCGCCTCATTTTGGGCGTTATTTTGGGATGTACGGTTCCTCCCTCGTTGTGGACTGCGGCATAGACCACATCATTGAAGACGGTGACCTTCGCCACCCCCGGGGTGTAGTTTATCGAGCTGTACAGGTGATTCCGGGAGGACATCAGCGTCTTGTACCGGGAGTCCGCTCCCGCCCCTCCGGAAGAGAGCCTCTGGGCCTGCGGCCACGGGTGGAGTCCGCCGTCCACGAAGCCTCCCTGCCTGAAGTTGTCCTGAAAGTGCTGCTTGGCGTATTTGCCGGCGGCGACGGGGAGTTTGCGGGAGATGAGGTTCTCGACCTCCTTCTTCATCCGCTGTATGTCCTGAAGCAGTTTGTCCATCGTTCGAAAGGCGTTTGAATGTCGTTTGAAATGAGTATTTTCGCGAAAAAAGTGTACCGTATGACAGCCAGAGATAAAGACGATTTAGTCAGAGCGATGCTCAGTGTCCACACCCCCGGATACCCCTTTTCCCTTTCCGAAGCCCTTGCCGCCATAGATGACAGGATCGGGATGGGCGATGCTAAAGAGGTAGTCCTTGAACTCAAGGAGAAAGGATTCGTGGAAAAATACCAGGCAGTTTCCTGCCCCGAAGATGTCCGTCTCAAGGTCAACTCTGGACTGGAGACATTTGCCCAGCGGGGAGGATTTGAAACGGAGGACATCATGTTTCAGACAAAACTCCAGCAGAGCCTGCTTGAGGTTAAAAAGCTGCGCTCGGAGATGCAGCCGAGTCTGTATGAGAAAATTATGAAGGTACTTGAACCGCTTGCCCCATTTGCCGGGCTGGCAGCGGACTTCTTTCGAACGTAGCGTTCCCGAGCGGATCTCCAGTTCGCGTATCTGGAAGGCAATCCAGGCGCGGCGCAGGGTTCTGCACGCGAGGATGCCGAGGATTATCCCGATAATCAGTGCCATTTTGTTTGTGAATTAAAAATAATCGCTATATTTGTGGTGACCAATAGCTCGCAAGGGCTTGCGGTTAGGGGCGTCGGGTTGCTCATTGAGGGACCCGACTTTCTTATGTTTATATGTCGAAGACCAAAAGTTTATCATCCCCTTTGATAACACAATACACTCTTTTCAAATCTTTGTCAAGCAGATTTCCGGCAAAATCTCGATAGAATTTAAAGAACCTAATGGATTTCTTCATCTTGACCTCATCGAATAGAGTAGGGTCATGGAAATACAAGCAGAGTGTGTCAGCCTTCACATCAATATCCGGTCTTGCGTTGAAACGTCGCAGCTGCTCATTCTTCTTGACAAAGATATTTGAGTACCATCCTCGCCCTGTGACGGAGCGAATATCCATCAGAATATCATCCATCATCATATCAAGAGCTGGCAATCGATCACCTTTGAGCTCTTTCGATTCATCCAGCAGGACGACGACATGTCCTGACTTGAAAAGCTGTTCCTGACACTCCTTTTCGAGTTCTGTTGAAGTCATATTTTCAGAAAAGAACCTTTGGGCTTTCGGACCATCGTGGGTGATATGCCCCTTGTGAGTGGCGACAACGCCACCGCTATTCTTGTCGAACCGTACATCCTCGTAATTGTCATCACGTTTCAGTTTGCGGTATTTCGGACGGTTTTTCTTGATGCGTTCGGCCGTCCCGTCAAGTTCGTTGATGCACTCTCGGATGTACGGGCAGTTGTAGCAGTCCTTCTTGCGGTCGTAGAACACGGAGGCGAGGCGATTCTTGACGCTTGCGTTGTAGAATCCGCAGTGGGCGCAGTCCGTCGGGAAGTACGGGTGGTCATCCGAGAAGAGCTGTCCGGCCTTGGCGGGGTCGCCCCCGAGTCCCGGGGAGACAGGTGCGGAATCCGCCCCGTCCAGCCCGGCATTGTCGGTCACCGGCCCGTCGGTGCTACGCCATCCGCACTGGCATCCCCATTCGTCACCAGGCTTGTGGTGTTCCCAGAAAGGGTCGTCGATGGGCCAGACGTGGTGGTAGAACGGCTTGTGCGCCTCTCGCGGGTTGACCGCCGTGCTCGGCAGCCACTCGATGTTCGGGAATACGTCCGCCTCGGCGATGAACTGCCTCATCTCCGCCGCCCGGTGCGCGCGTCTGATGGCGGTGTCGTACTCCGTGCGGAGCCAGGCGTTGACGTGGTGGTCCACGATGCCCTCGGTGTCCTTTTTGAACTGCCTGAACGGCTTGACGTTGCCGTCCCCGTCCAGAAGCTGCGACGCGATGTCCCGTCCCATCCGGTGCGCCTTGAACGCCGAGAAGACCTCGGTGTTTGTCAGCAGCTCTTTCTTGAATCCGCTTCCGTCCTCGGATTTGTCATCATACGCGATGTCGATGCCGCCCGAGAGAATTCGGCTGACCTCGGAGAAGAGTCCTTTGTCGATCTGCGTCCGCGTGTCCAGCTGACGGCTCCGGATGTTTTCCAGAGCTTTCTCGATTATGGAGGAGTCGAACGTGAACGGGACGGATGTCCGGTGTTCATCCACCGCGTCCCGGTACAGGGCGTCGACTACCAGTCTAAATCCGCCCCGCCGCCCTGCAGGGCCTTGACGAAAAAACCGGTCAGACGGTCGAAGGCGTTGCCTTTCTTTTTCTTCGGCTTGCCGCCGGAGTCCTTTTCCTCCTCCGGATCCTGATTGCCGTCCCCACCGTCCTTTCCGTCGCGGTCAGGCTCCGTCTCGGAATCTTCTTTGTCGGGCGTATCCTCATTCTCGTCCTCATCCTCATCGTCTGTCCGCGTCAGGGCATCCGGTGCGGAGTGGGCCTTGCGCAGCTCCTCCTTCATCGCCTCGTAGTCCCTGGGCTTCGGGATGCCGAACTCCTCGTAGAGGTAGTCGTCCTCGATGGGAAGCTGCATCTCGTTCCTCAGGGTCTTGAGGATGTTGACCTTCTCCTGGGTGTTCCTGCTCTTCGGCGGGACGAAGAAGAACTCGCCGCCTCGGGTGTCGATGCCGAGCCTGGCGAAGGTCTCCGTCATCTCGTAGTTGAGAATGTTCAGGATGCGCTGCTTGATGAAGAAGTTGATGTCCTCCTCCCCTTCCTTCTGCACCGTGCCGAGCGCCTGCGTGCCCTTGTCCCCGGCCTCCGTTGTGAGGGTGTTGCCGGTGACGGCCTTGCTTATCTCGTTGTTGCAGTAGGTGCCGAGCTTCTCGTAGAGGTCCCCTCCTCCGGAGACGTTCTGCGCCTGCACGAGGTTGAGACTGGTGTTGTCCGGATGGACCATTATGCCCGCCCCTCCCATCTCTGCGAGGTCGTTCACGAGCTTGCGGCGCGCCTCCTCGTCCCAGGCGCTGTATGTACCCTCCCTGATGGGGCGTCCGAAGATCTCGGCGAAGTCCGCCCAGTCCCCCACGTTGTTCCTCTTCAGGATGACCCAGAACGCCGCCACGGCGAGGTTGCCTATGGAGCGCGGGTCGCCCACGTAGACGAGGTCGTCGAAGCTGTCCCAGCTCTCGCCGGTGATGTCCCCCTGGTGGCGGAGTATCACCCTCCTGACGGCGTCGAAGTGCTTGCGGGGCACGAGCGTGTAGTCTATCCATCCGCGCTCGTCCCTGTAGAACTGGAAGAGCGTGCCGCCCACGCCCTCCCATTCGTGGTCCACGAGATCCCCGAGGAACTGGAGGAACCACGGGGATTTGATGTGCTGCTGCATCGCCTCGTCCACCTTCCCGTCCCGCATGAACTGGATGGGGGCGGAGAGAACCGCCGCCTTCTGCTTGCGCAGGACGGAGAAGAGGTGGCTGTCGAGCTTCACGTCCTCATAGAGGTCGCAGAGCTTCTCCTTCCGGGGGTAGTCGATGACCTCCGCGGAGCGGATGGCCTTCATATAGACCCCCACGTCAAGACCTCCTCGGCGTGTCTGCTGGAGGATGATGGTCGGGGCCTGCACGTTGCCGGCGTGTCCGCCGGCCGTTATGCGTCTCTTGCTGTTCTTTCCCATATTCAGAAATGATTGATTCGTTTGCTGTCGCTCCTCATCTGGAACTCCGACGAGGAGGCTCCTTGCTCCTCGCTGACGCGGTCGAGACCCTCGACCGTGACATCTCCGGACTTCACTCCCTTGAGCCATTCCACGGCCCTCTCGTAGCGGTCTATGCGCGTCTGCGTCATCAGCCCCTCGCGGATGGAGCAGAGGTGGTATATGGCGATGTCCTTGGCGAACATCAGCAGGAGGTTGTGCCGGTCGTCCCCGGTCGCGCCGAACGCCCTGTCGCAGTCATAGCGTCCGGAGAGATAGCCCTTCATCTCTGCTATCGCCTGGTTCTCCACGATCTCAAGGATGTTCTCGTCCTCTCTGGTGACCCGCTCGATGAACTCCGTCCGTATCGATGACGGGTAGTCCTCTTTTGTTATGAAATTCGTGCTGTTCATATCCTATTGCCTGTTTTTGCTCCTGCGCGCAAGAGCCTTGTATGTCACGTATGACGCCGGCTGTAGCTCGCCGGACTTCTGGTCTATTATCCAGTTCCCGCCCTCGACGCAGTCGATGCCGTCGGCGTGGAAGTTGAGCCCCATCGTGAAGTACTTGAACTCGTCCTCGAGGAGCTTCATGTTCGGGTCGTCCCTTTCGGCGGCGTTCAGCACCAGAAGCCCCTCCCTGTTCAGCGGTTCAAGGTGCGCCTCTATCCTGGTGGCCTTGTCCCCCTTGTTCCTCGCGTCCGGGGACACCGTGAGGTTGATGCCCGTGCGGCGGCTCTCCTGGGCGATGGCGGGCTTGAACACCTGCTGGAAGACCGGGTCCTGGAGGGAGTTGTTCTCCTGATAGATGTAGACTGCCCTGCCGGACTTCGACCTCGCCAGCGTCAGCAGCGTGAAGTAGTGGCCGACGAACTCGGCGGTGGTCATCTTGCCGAGAAACCCTTTGATGACATAGAGGGTCGAGTCCAGTTTGCCGAGCAGGAACATCGCCTTCTGGGAGCCTTTCCGGTTCTTTGCGGTCCCCTTGGACTCGCTCGTCGTGGGGTCGGCATATATGACCAGGAACGGGAAGCGGCCCAGGGGCGGTACCTTCCCCCATTTCGTGTCCGGGAATATCTTGCCCTCGGTGAGAGGGTTGTTGAAGTACTCTCCCTGCTGCGCCTTGGAGCTTATCTTGGAGAGTACGGTGTCTATCATCTCCTCCGTGTTCTTTTCCGGCCAGGTGCTCTTTCCGTCCTCGTCCCTGATGTTGACGATGTCCCAGCTGTTCGCCCTCTTGCCGGCGCGGACGATGCAGCAGTCTTCGGCAATGATGTTCCCGGCCCAGATGATGAGGGTCGGGGTGGAGATGGAGCGTGTCGGGTAGACGGCCTTCTCCCACCAGTCCCAGTTCTTGTCGAGCACGTCGATGTTCCGGCACACCTCGTCGGTGTCGAAGTCGTCCTGGTACAGGACATCCGGACGGACGCTCTCGTTGCGGAGTCCTCGCGGCGCGTTGCCCGCGCCTATGCCGAGGAACATAGCCCCGCCTTTGGTCTTGAAGCATTTCTCCTCCCAGTCGCCCAGCGACTTCTGCTCCCCGTAATACTGTGTTATGCGGCGGTTGGCCTCGAAGTTCGCGCGGTATGGGGCGAGCAGCCGCTTGGCCGCGTCCTCGGTTGCGGAGCTGAGCAGGATCATCTTGCGCCGCCCCGTAAGCACGAGATACATTATCGTCATCATTATGACGGTGCTCTTCGCCAGCTCGCGGGACCACGAGAGGACCTCGTACCATTCGTCATTGTTCAGGAGCCGGTTGATGGCCTTGACCTGGAACTTGGCGAAGGGGGCCTTGGCGTAGCCGGGGAAAAAGAACTTCATCCACTCGGTGGGATGCGCCTCCAGATACAGGCGGTGCTTCTCGATGTCAGCCTCTGACATCGACTCGTCGATGGGGGTCTCCTCGTAGACCGAGCGCTTGATGGACTCCCAGAACCTGAGCGCGTCTTTGTCTGTCTGCTTCATAGGCTACAGGAGTGATCTGATGAACTTGTCGAAGACCCCGACGAACGTCTTGGTCAGCTCGGGGTCGACCGGGCGGAGCCAGCCGATGAAGCGGTTGGCCACGCTGACGCAGTCGTGGATGCCGATGTCGTTCTCGAGCTTGTTGATCGCGTCGGTAAGCTTGCAGATGACGTCCGCCTCCCTCGCGCTGGCGTAGCGCGGTCCGCACTCGGCCGGCCGCTCGCTGATGGTGCGGTTGATTTCGGAGAGCTGCCGCTGCAGGCTCTTTATCTGCTCCTCCCGCGTCATCGTCATCGAGACCTTGAGCTCGTCCCATTTGTCCGCCTTGGCCCAGCGGATGACGGTCTGTCGCGCCACCCCGGTCGCGTCGGCTATCTCCTGCTGCGTCCGGTTCTCGTAGATGTACATTGACTTCGCCCACTGCCGGGTGTTGTCCGATTTCTTGTTGGCCATAATCTGTCCGTTTTTGTCGGCACAAAATTGACCGATAAAAGACGGCGGAGCAAATTCCGGTTTTATGATGCCCCCTGAAAACGGTATGATACCGCTCAGGAGCGGTATGATGAAAGCCAAATTTTCAGAGGTCGAAATTACCGCTCAATTTTGCGGAAAAAGAATCGGGATGAAGAACGTTTTCGACATAATGGCGAACTCTGACGGGACGGGATGCACCATACTCCTGTACGGCGAGATCGGCGACTACGCCGACGTCCGCGCGGAGGACGTGCTGGCGCAGATAATGGAGGCGGAGAGGACCTACGGGCGGATAGACATCCGCATCAACTCCATAGGAGGGCAGGTCGGGACCGGCATAGCGATATTCAACGCGCTGAGGGACTCCGGGGCGGAGATAACCATCTGGATCGACTGCCTCGCCGCATCCACGGCCTCCATCATAGCGGCCTGCGGCAGAAAGGTGAAGATGAGCAGGTACGCGAGGATGCTCATACACAAGCCCACCGGCGGTGTCTGGGGCAACGCCGAGGAGATCGGGGCCTACAGGGAGCAGCTCCTGCAGATAGAGGACATCATCTGCGACATCTACTCCAGAAGGACGGGTATGTCCGCCGAGGAGATCCGCTCGGCCTATATGGACGGCGGGGACCACTGGCTCTCCGCGGAGGAGGCGGTCCGTCTCGGCTTCGCGGACGAGGTGTACGACGGCCTGCCCGTGAACGCGGAGGACATCGCGGGGCTGCCGCCCGACCAGAGGTGCGGCAGGTTCACTGACCTGTATTTGGGAACCTTTAACAATCAACATAAATCCAGAATCAAAATGTTTGAAACAATCAAGAAGATGCAGCCGTTCAGCGATTGCGCTGACGAGGCTGCGGTGATGGCCAGACTGGGTGAGATCACCCGGAAGGCCGAGGCCCACGATGCCGTCAAGGCGGAGAATGACGCTTTGAAGGCGAGAATCGCCGATTTGGAGAGCAGGGAGAAGGCGGCGCAGGACGCTGCCGTCAACGCCGAGGTGGACGCAGCCGTGAAGGACGGCCGCATCGACGAGACCCAGAGGGAGAGGTTTGTGAAGCTGCTCCATTCATCCGAGGCGGAATCGGCGCGCGCCATCCTCAGGGCGCAGAAGGCCAAGAGGATGGTCAAGGATGTCCTCGAAGACGGTACGGTTGTCGAGTCCGGCAGCTGGGCGAAGCGTCAGGAGGAGATCAGGAACAGGTACAACGGCAGGAACTAAATTTTTCAAGAAGTTATGGCAATTGTAGTAAAAAACACGAATTACAACGGTGAGGTACTGGAGAGGATCCTTACCGTGGCGGCGACCGGCAATGAGATTGTCGGCAAGGGACTGATCCATGTCATCCCGGGCGTCGAGAAGAAAGTCTCCATTCCGCGTCTGCACACCGGGACGATGCTCCGCAAGCACAAGGAGGACCCGCAGGTGAGCGACGCCAAGGGCGACTTCTCCTACAGCGAGAAGGTGCTTGAGCCGAAGGACTTCATGGCCTTCACGACCTTCAACCCGCGCGCCTTCGAGAGCATCTGGCGCAAGTGGCAGCCGAAGGGGAACCTCGTGTTCTCCGAACTTCCGGCGGAGGCGCAGAACGCCCTTCTGGACGCGCTGTCCAAGCAGGTGCAGTTCGAGCTGGGCAACCACTATGTGAACGGCGAGTTCGGCGACACTGATGACAAGCTCTTCAACGGCATCCTCACGCAGGCGGCCAAGGACAGCTGCGTCATCGTGACCAGCACGGCCACCAAGATGACCGACCGCCTGAAGGCGGTGCGCAAGGCCATCCCGATAGCCATCCGCAACAACCCGGCACTCAGGATAATAATGAGCGTCAACGACTTCGACACCTACGATGACGAGCTTACGGCCCGCGAGGGAAAGAACGCCGACGAGACCAAGGTGAACCGCAAGGCGTACAAGGACATCCCTATCGAGACTCTGGCCGCCTGGCCGGACGACCTCATCGTGGCCACCCTCTGCTCGCCTGACGCGATGAACTCCAACCTCTTCGCGGCGGTCAACCTCCAGGACGACGAGTCGGTCATCCAGATCGACAAGGTGTCCAACATGTCGGAGCTCTACTTCTTCAAGATGCTGATGAAGGCGGACACCAACATCGCGTTCGGAGAGGAGTTCGTGGTCCTCGACAGCAGGGAGACCCCTGTCTTCAAGGCTGCGGAGACCGAAGAGAAAGAATCTGGAACCGTTTAGCGCGGTGACGCTTGTGCATTGAAAGGCCTTTTGTGATGGATTTCGAGATACTGAAGGATTTGCTGATGTTTCTGCTCCCGGGCGGCGCGATCGGGTCCGTGGTGACCTGGCTCGCCACCCGGCGGGAGCGGAAAGTCGACGTGCTGTCCAAGCTGCAGGAATCCATAGACCTCCTGACGAAGAAATACACGGAGGCGCTGGACGAGAACGTCCTGCTGAAGGCCGACAACGCCAAGCTGCTCGCCAACCAGAAGACGCTTGAGCTGAAGATAGACCACCTCACGGAAAAGGTGAGCCAGCTGACGCAACAATTAAACAGGCAAGAGTATGAAAGAACACATCAGGGGGCGCACAGCCCTGCTCGTGGCCAGCGCCCTTCTGTCCGTGGCGTGCGGCACGCAAAGAAAGGCGACGGCCTACGTACAGGAGGAGTCGCAAATCCGGGAGGCCCTGCAGGCCCAGACGGAGCAGGTCGCAAGGACCGTAACGGACAGCGTCCAGTACAGGTTCCAGAACCTCCAGCAGGAGATGGCGGAGCTGAAGGCGACATTCGCCGAGCAGATACCGATGATCCAGGTGCGGGAGACGATACCGATGCAGAGCCTCATTGACCTCCCGGAGGGGGCCAAGTACGGCGCTGCCAACGGACGGGCCTCCGTCGAGGCGCAACGGCAAGGCGACAGCATAGTGCTGACCGGCAGATGCGACAGCATCGCACGCCGGTGCACCTTGTTCGAGCGGCAGACGTACAGGCAGAAGAGCACCATCGACTCGCTCCGCACCGTCATAGATGACCTCCGCGCGAGGCTCGTCCAGAAGACCTACGAGGACATCTGGAGTTCGTACTGGGCCGCCGGGGACACGTCCGAGACGGTCACGGCCCCGGAGCCGGCGAGAGTCTGGCGGTGGTTCCTCGGAGGGGCGGTGTCCGGCATCGCCGCGAGCGTGGCCGCCGGACTGCTCTGGAAGAGGTTCAGCCTCGGCAAAGTCATAAAGGGAATAATATCAAAAATCTTTTTCAAGTCATTATGAAACAGGAATACATTCACGGAAGCAAGATGATAGTGTTCGTCGGGGGCAAGGCCCTCGGGCACTGCACGTCCTGCGAGATCCAGGACCAGGCGGAGACGAAGTCCCGCTCTCTGAAGGCGCTGCCTGACTACAGCGGCGACGACGCCGAGACCGACACCGATCTCCTGCCGTCCGATGGGGAGGACACCTCCACCGACGGACTCTGGGACGAGAAGTCCGTCTCCAAGCGCTCGGTGTCGATTTCCACCGACTGCCTCGTCTGCAAGGACGAGAAGGGGGCGACCTACGACGAGCTGCTCGAGGCTATGGACAGCGGCGAGCCGGTCAAACTCAAGTACGCCTACGCCGGCGAGGAGACCAAGAAGTACCGCGTCGGCCTGTTCGTCATCACCAGTCTCCAGCGGAACGACCCGTCGGACGACGACTCCACCTATTCGGCATCGTTCGAGAACACCGGACGCGTCCGCACGAAGACGGTGGCCGGATCATAACCATTGCCGTCCGGGGACGGCAGTCCCCGGGGGCTTTTAACAATCCAATCAAACGAGAATCACAATGGGCAGAAACAACAATACGGCACAGATAGAGATCAGCCTGAACGGGGAGAAGTACCCGTACCGCGAGACTATGGGCGCGATGCTCGCGTTCAAGGAGGAGACGGGACGGGACACCCCGGCCGACACGGCGGACTCCGTGAGGTATATGTATCACGTAGTCAAGTCCAACTGCCGGCGCGAGGGACGGGAATTCAAGCTCTCGTTCCAGGACTTCGCCGACTCGCTCGACGGCGAGGAGTTCATACGCGTCACGGCGGCGCTCGCCGCCAGGGCGGAGGGAAGCGGGGACGGAACAGAAAAAAACGCGTAGCTCCCACCCCCGTGGAAGTCATCCTCGGAGTGGCGGTCGGAAGAATCGGGATGTCGGTGGCGGAGTTCTCCGGGCTGACCCCCGACGAGTTCAGCGCCATCTACAAAGAGTGGCGGTCCGCCCGGGAGGCTGACGAAAGGGGACGGTGGGAACGCTGCCGATGGATATGCTATTACGCGATCAGGCCGTACGCCAAGAAAGACCTCAGGCCGGAACAGGTTCTGAAGTTCGGCTGGGACGGCGTCCGCGAGGCATCCGCTCCTAAGAAGACCAAGGAGGAGCTGGAGGCTGACCGGAAGGAATTCGAACGTCTGCTGGAACTTTGGAAAGATGAGTAAGAAAGTCACATACGAGATTGATTTCACGGGTCGCGACTCCGCATCGGGGGTCGCGTCCAAAATCGTCTCCGCGGTGGTGGCCGGCCAGAAGGAGGCGTCCGCCGCCATCCGGAGGGTCAGCGTCGAGCTACAGTCCCAGGGTGACGCCGCGTCATCCGCGGCGGCCAGGAGCAAGGCCGTCCTCGACTCCGTCGCCGGCGGCGCTGGAGGGGTGGCGTCCGGCATCAGGGCGGTGGCGGACGAGGCCGCAAGCTCCATCGGAAGACTGTCCGCCCATGCCTCCGGCATCTCGGAGCTCCGCGCCGAGATCGAGAGGCTGCAAAAGGCGAAGACCGAGGCCTACGCGGCCGGGGACAACGAGAAAGCATACGATATCGAGGGACAGATACGCCAGCTCGGATACCAGATCAACCGGATGAAATCCGTCAAGGCTGAGCTGGAGGAGCAGAGAAAGGCGGCGGAGTCCCTGTCCAGCACCTACACGCGCACATACGACGAGGTCAGCCGGTCCCTCTCGTCCGGAGAGGGAGACCTGTCGTCCTACACTCAACTCATCGAGAACCAGAAGAAGGTTGTCGCCGACTTGTCGGCGAGGTATCAGCAGCTGAAGGCGGCAAGGGCGTCCGCCTCCGAGACCTCATCCCTGCTCTCCGAGCTCAACGAGGAGAAGGGGGCGCTCTCCGGGATGAGGGACGCGGTGGCCGGCTACAGGCAGTCCAACGCCACCCTCGAGACGCAGGTGATGAGGGTGCGCGAGGAGATGGGGCGGCTTCTTCTCGCCGGAAAGGAGAACTCCGCCGAATACGAGCGGCTCCGTCAGGAGCTGGAGCGTCTCGGGACGGCGTACCGGGAGGTGCAGGCCGAGCAGAAATCCCTCTCCTCCGGCGCGGCGCAGATAGGCGGCGTCATAAGCGGGGTTCAGGGTCTGATGGGAGCCTACTCCGCCGGTTCGGGCGTCGTGTCGATGTTCGTCAGGGACAGCGAGAAGCTTATGGCCGTGCAGACCAAGATGCAGTCCGTGATGGCCGTGATGATGGGCGTGCAGCAGGTGTCGAACACACTCCACGCCACGAGCGCCTTCCGGGTCGTGACCTGCAGGAGGGCTACCGAGCTGTGGACGGCAGCCCAGAACCGTCTCACGGCGGCGTTCAGGCTCTCCTCCGCCGCATCCAAGGCGATGCTCGCCACGATGACCATGGGAGCGTCCCTCATAGTGACGGGCGTGATAGCCGCGATCGGCAAGCTGGTGTCGAAATACAGGGAGAAGATTGAAGCCCAGAAGGAGGCCAGGAAGGCGGAGGAGGAGACGATGAAGTCCGTCCGGTCCTCCGTGGCCGGCAGCGTCGCCTCGCAACTCGTCTCCTACCGCAAGCTGCAGAAGGCATGGAACGACCTTTCGGGCAACATAGCCAAGCAGAAGAAGTTCGTGACGGACAACGCCGAGGAGTTCAGGAAGCTGGGCGTCCGGGTGAATTCCGTCAGGGACGCGGAGAATGTGCTGGTCAGCGGGGAGTCGGCGTTCGTGGAGTCGCTCAAGCGCAGGGCGATGGCCGCCGCCGCGATGGAGCTGGCCTCGAAGAAATACCAGTCCGCCGTGGAGAACATGCTGAAGGCGGAGGACGCGGGGAAGGTCACGGACGATGACAGGAAAAAAGCCCGCACTTATGCCGAGGGCGTTTATCAGAGCAGACTGTCATCGGCGGACGGGGTGCTCGGACGAGGTCAGGTGAGCGGGCGGAAGCGGCAGATAGTCGGAGAGGCCTACGCATCCAACATCGGTACCTACGGCGAGGCGAGGGCAAAGGAATACGTCGATGCGGCGAAGAAGGAGATGGCCGAGGGCGACCGCTACTTCGGCATCGTGGGGAAATACAACGACGAGGCGGACAGGCTGCTGAAGGGCGGCGGGATGAGTCCGTCCGGCGAGGGCGGAAGCCTCGGCGGCAAGGCCGGCAGCATCGACGCCATAGAGAAGAAGATACAGTCGCTCACCGCGCAGATGAAGTCCGCCGGAGCCGCCGAGAGGGCGGAACTCCAGAAGGATATCAACGCCTGGCGGAAGAAGCTCGAGGCGGTGAACCTTGAGATGGAGGCACTCAGCGTGCCGTCCGACCCCCGGACGATTCAGGAGCTGGACACGGCTATCGCATACTACGGCAAGCTTCTGAAGGTGGCCGGAGAGGAGGAGCGGTCGGAAATCCAGAAGACCATCAACGGATACACGAAAAAGAAAACGGCGATTGAAGACAGTCTGAAAGCCGTTTCGATGACGACAGACCCAAAGACGTTCGAGGAGTACTCCACTGTCATATCCGTGCTGGAAGATCAGCTAAAAAAGGCATCGCAATCCGAACAGGCCGGGATACAGGCCACCATAAATGCGTACAGGCGTGAGGAGGAAGAGCTGAAGGCCCGGGTGGCGCTCGCATCGACCCCCGCCGTGCTGGACAGCCTGGCGGACTACGAGCAGGCCATATCGGCGTGCGAGTCCGCCCTGCGGTTCGCCAACGATGAGGAGAGGGCGGACATACAGCGGACAATAAACGAATACCGGAAGAAGAAGGAGGCCATCGAGGAGTCGCTTGAAGCGCTCGACATTCCGGCTGACCCGAAGACCCTGGAGGACATCGGCAAGGTCATATCCGGTCTCGAGTCAAAGCTTAGGAAGACAGATATATCGGACATATCGGGGGCCGCCGAGATAAACAGGGAGATCGCCCTATGGAACGAAAAGGCGGATGCCATACGTAATGCCGGGAAGGAGGCCGTAAAGACCGCCGAATCCGCCGGTGACGCGCTGAAGACCAGCTGGGGCGGCGCGAAGCAGATAGGCAGCGGCATCGAGGGCATAACGGAAGCCCTGGAAGGCAACGGCAGCGCCTGGAACAGGCTCACGGCCATCGTGGACGGCTTCCTGAGCATCTGCGACGGAATAAATGCCGTAGTAGGTGTCATACAGACGCTCACGTTGGCTACACAGGCCCACACGGCCGCCAAAGGTGCCGAGAGTGCGGCTGTCGCGGCGGAAGCCGCGACGGAAGTGGCCGCAGGGGCACAAAAGATAACCACCAATGCGGCGGTGTCCGCATCCAACACCGCGCTCGCGACTACCAACACACTCGCCGCAGGCAGCGGCGCGGCCGCAGCGATGGCATCGATTCCGTTTGTCGGTCCCATTCTGGCCATCGCGGCCATTGCAAGCGTGATAGGGGCCATTCTCGCCATCCCGAAATTCGCGGACGGCGGCATAGCGAGCGGCAAGACCCTCGCCATGGTCGGGGAATACGCCGGGGCCGCCAACAACCCGGAGGTGATCGCCCCTCTCGACAAGCTCAAGTCCCTCCTCGGGGCCGAGGACGGCGGCGGCAGAAGGGAGATCGAGTTCAGGATAAGGGGAAAGGATCTCGTCGGGGTGGAGAGAAGGGAAAACAACAGGAGAAGGAGGTCATAGTATGGCGATGCTTGTGAGATATTCCGGAGCCTTCCGTTCAAGGAAGGGCGTGATCTGGAGGTGCGACATTCTCCAGGAGACCGACACGGCTTTCAAGGTCGGGCGGCTCAGGTTCCCCGACGTGAAGCCGCTCGTGCTGGAATACAACGTGACGGCCAAGGAGGAGGTGGTGTGCGGAAGCACGGCCACGCTGACCATCGTATCCCCCGGCGACAGGACATACCTCGACCTCTACACGATAAAGCCTGGCCGGATACGGCTCGACGTCTACCGCTCCGGGAAACTGTTCTGGAGCGGATGCCTTGACCCGGAATTCTACGAGGAACCATACGACAGCGTCTCGGACTATGAGGTCAGCCTTACCTTCTCCGATTTCGGTATTCTTGACAGGATGCCCTATGACCTGTCCGGGCGCAGAACCCTGAGGGAGCTTCTCGACACGGCGCTGGGAAGGTCGGGACTGAACTTCGGCGGGGTGGACGAATCACTCGTCTCTACGCAATTCCCCGACGGGACGCAGCTGACCCTCCAGTCCCTGAAGGTCGCTTCCGAGAACTTCTATGACGAGGACGGGGTGCCCTCATCCTACAGGGAGGTCATCGAGGGCATATTCCAGCCGCTCGGACTGAGGATGATACAGCGCTCCGGGAAGGTGTACATATACGACATCAACGGTCTGCACGGGGCGGCGGAGTCCCGCGAGATAGTCTGGCAGCGTGACGGCTCGCTCGGTACGGACACGGTGTACAACAACATCAAGATAACGTTCTCGCCCTATTCGTCAGCGGATGTCATCGACGGGGAGCTTGACTATGGCGACGTGGCCGGCCCCGAATGGACCAACCTCACATCGGACAGTTCCGGGGTCAAATACAACAACGGAAACGTTCCGGCGGGCATGTCCGCCCCTGAATGCTACTCATATTACATCGACTATGACGAAAGCCACAGGCACGACTATGACTGGGACTATTCCCTGATAGGCTTCACGATCTTCCTGTCAAGGGATGCCGCCAAGTGCCCCGGGCTGGCCGAGATAGGCGGGGGCAATTCCTTCTTCAAGATTCAGCCGATGCTCGGGGGCAACGAGACGGAGGGCGTGGCCGGCGGTTTCTGCACGGGCGGCCACGGCTCGCTGGAGTCCGGCTTCCCGAAGCGGAAGGGGCTGTCCCCGGAGTCGCACCCGAAGACGCTTGCGATGAGGACGGCGCGGTGCTATCTCCCGGATATGGAGGAGGCGGACGCCGCGAACAGCTACCTGCGCATCGAGCAGGAGCTGCTCTTCGATCCGAGGTACAATCCGTTCGAGGAGTCCGGCGACGGCAACGAGTCCGGAAACTGCGACTTCGTGACGAACAACGCGGCGTTCGCCTTCGTCCCGGTGGCGATAGTGGTCTACGACGAGGACGGCAAGGCCCTCTGCCACTATTCGAACGAATGGCTGACCCAATACGGGCAGCCGGGGAACGGCTTCGTCTCCACCGCCTGCGACAGGTACGGCGGCAAGTGGGGATGGAAGGACGGGGAGGCGGAATGGGGTGAGGCGTGGCTGGCCTACTACGACCCGGACGACCTTCTGACCGGGACCGGCGTGATGGGATGGCAGTGCAACAGGCAGAGCGTGGGCAAGCCCTGGACCTGGTCAAGCGAGAAGGTCAAGAAAAGGAAGTACAAATATGTGGACAAGTCCGACGGCAGCATCCGGGACTTCTGGATGTTCGACTCGTTCAAGAAGCTCCCGGACGGCCAGTTCATCCCGTATCCGCCGAAGGGCGGCTATCTGGAGGTGAGGGTGTACAACGGGGTATGGGCGTTCGACGACACGGACCTGTTCGACAAGGATGCCTCCGGATATTTCAGCGACAAAAATGGCTACGGCAAGATCCGCTGGCAGCTGTACAAGCTGCCGAGGGTGTCGGTGGTGAAGAGGACCCTTACGCTCGACGAGGAGACGATGGACGACGTGGAGTACTCCGGCGTGCTGAACGCGGACGCGAAGGAGGAGCTGGAGATTGACACCGTCTGCGGGACCGCCGACATAGTGTGTCCGACGGCCAAGGGCATATATCTGTCCTCCGTGACAGGCGGGCAGATTCAGAAGCTGACGAGGGCGAGCAGGACGGCCCATCCGGAACAGCTGCTCATCGGGACGCTCTACAGCCAGTACGCTGACAGGCGCACGACCCTGTCCGGAGAGGTGGACATCGACCCGGACGGCTTGTCGCCGTATGCCGACCCGCTGCAGGGGGAGGATGTCAGGTTCATAATGAGCGGGGAGACCGTGGACGCGAAGGAGGACTCGTCCGAAGCAACGTTCACCGAGATCCGTCCGGACGAATATGAGGGAAGGGAGGAATGACGATGTCAAAGGAATATATACAGAAAACGACCAGCAGAACGGCAAGACCCCGAAGCAGGAGGCTGAGGGAACTCGGAGTCTCTTCGTCAGGAGGAGCCGTGTCCATAGTCCAGAACGCCGGGTCCGGGTCGGGTTCGTCCTCTTCCGGAGACGGACACACCCACAGGAACCTCCCTTACCTCGACCAGATAACGACCGACTACGACGGCTACGTCAAACTCACCCAGCCGAGGGAAAACGAGGATGACGGCAGCGTCAGCACGGTCACGGAAAAGGCTAAGGCCGGGTATGCGGACGAATCCGCGCATGCGGCGGAAGCCGACCTCGCGAAGGACTCGGAAAAGTGGTCGGGCAACGCGTTCGGCGACTATCTCGACCAGCCGGTAAGGAAGGACGACATCGTGGAGTTCGCCCGTGTGGTGGCCGGAATCATCGGCTCGCCCGATTTCGCGTCCGGCATCGAAACCGGAGCGGGATGGAAGATAGGCTCCGGCGGAGAGGCGGAGATGGCCTCGCTGACGCTGAGGTCGTTCCTCAAAGTCCCCCAGCTCATCTACAACAAGGTCAGGGTGACCGGCGGCGAGATGTGGAACACCGAGGGTGGAACCATAGCCGGGGTGGCCGCCGACGAGGGAAGCGCGAGCGCCTACATACTGACGATGCAGGTGGAGGATGGCGATACCATAGACCTTGACGTCGATGACATCTGCAAGGGTCACTACAACAGCAGCGGCGGCTTCGTGACATCGTATTTCAGGGTCACTTCCGTAGACCAGGCTGCGAAGACCGTCAGGGTCGTGCTCGGGGCCGACGAGGCCGTGCCCGGAGGGGCGAACGCCGCCCCGGTCCCGTATATGAACATCGCTCGGTACGGCAATTTTACGCAGACGGAAAGGCAGAGAAGCCAGTACTTCTCCTCCCCGGAGCAGCGGATAGCGCTGCTCGACGGAGTCGACCAGTATATCATCCTGCCGGAACACTACAAAATCATCATCGGTTACGTCCCGGACTCGCTGATTCCGGACAACCTGCCGCTCAGAGCGCGTCCGTCGATGTTTCTCGACACCGTCCTTGCGAAGAACTTCGTGCAGCTGGACAGCGCCGGCTCCGTGGTGAAGACGGTGCGCGACCGCGGCCTGTGGACGGCATCCCCGGACAGCCCGTATCTCTGCAATGCGGAGTACCAGGACGAGGTGTATCACAGGTCCTGCAAGTACAGGTGTCTGGTCGAGGGGACGGAGGCCGAGCCGCGGTACGACTCCACCGACTGGCTCCTTGTGGCCGGAGATACCGCCCTTGAGCTGACGATAGAGAGCACGGCCGGAGAGGTCTTCCTTTATGGAAGCCTCGACACCGTCCTGACGGCGACCGTCCGCAGGGGCGTGACGGACATCACGGGAGACATCCTCGACGCCGACTGGTCTTGGTCGAGGGATACGGGGGACGCAGTGGCGGACGGGGTCTGGAACACCGACCACGCCGGATGCGGCAGGAGCGTCGCCCTCACGCAGGAGGACCTGCCGGGACTGTCCGGGAAGTTCATCTGCAGGGCATACGTGAGGGATGGGGCGGAGAGCGTGGAGGCGGAGGTGGTAATCTGACATTTGAAAGGCATTTGAAAAGCATATGAGAAAGACAAAAAAAATAGGGATTGTCTACAATCCGCTGAACATTTCCACGATGATGGTGGTCCGCGGGGGCAGCCTCACGCAGACACACTGCGCGGAAACGGGCGAGTATGTCCCGGACAGGAGCCTGACTCCCCTTGTCATCCGCCCGGCGGTGTATGTGAGCGACCCGGACGGCATAATCGGGGACGGCGAGGTGTCCCTGACAGGAATCCTCTGGTACGAGATACCGCAGGACATGCTCGGACAGATAACCGACGGGGCGTATGTCACCGGCGAGCTGTCGCGCTACCTCATCACGGCGGCGACGGAGGGATACTCCGTGGCCGAGGACGGCACGCTGACCGTGACCAAGAACATAGCCTATCTCGACCCTAAGGTGCTGGTGTTCACCGCAGCGTACCCTGACGCGCGGAGCGGCAAGGTGCTGCGCATACAGGCCACGGCCACGCTCTCGACGCTCTCATTGGCGGAGGCCGCCACTCTGACCCTCGACAAGCCGGCGAGCTTCGTGTTCAACCCGGTCACCGACTCGGGGGTGCGGACGGTCAAGGCGACGCTGCTCCTCGGAGGAGCCGCGCCGGATGCCGGCAGATGCAAGGCGGCTTACTGGTGGTACAAGACGATCGGAGGGGTCGAGTCCCTGATTGACGCGGACGAGGACCTCTTCTACGAGAGCGGGCAGAACACCGACACGCTGACCGTCGACCCGCGCTATGTTGACGGACAGGTGAAAATCGCCTGCAAGGCGGAATATGCGCTTCCGGGGGAATCCCTTCCGGCATCGCCCACATCCGACTGCCTTACGGCCGAAACGACGGTGGTGAGACGTTATCCCAACTACGACTTCGAGCATTTCGTGCACGGCGGCGTGGAGGTGTCCCCGAACGCCGGGAAGGTCAAGAACGAGTGCGTGGTCACCATCGGGAGGGAGGTGGTCGAGAACCCCTCGGAGCATTTCCACATACGCTGGCTGATAAAACGCGCCGTTTACGGGGCGGAATGGGCGGTCTTGGGCTATGGAGAGAGCATAATGATACCGGCGTCGGAGTTTGAGAACGCGTCCGACGTCGCCCTTGAGGTCGACGGGTTCGACCCGCTGGGGGCGCTCTGCGACGGGGGCTCGGTGATATGTGAAAACGGGAAGGTACTTACACTTTAGAGATATGAGATACTTGTATGCAAAGATACCCGCAGTGAAGGCGGAGGACATCGGGGTCGCCGGACTTCGGATGCTGACCCCGGACGGGGCCTATGTCATCATCAACGAGAGCGACCTGCAGACCTATGGCACGGATGCCGGCTTCAGCTCCAAGGTCGAAGCCTTGGGAGGGAGAGTGCTGACCGCCGATGAGGCCAGAAAAGAGTTGAACAAATAATACTGAACAATATGAGCGAAGTAAAAGGACAGACAACAATCAAATATGTGCGACAGGGCGACACCCTGACCTGCACGCTGCGCAGCACATTTCCGCTGAAGCAGTTCATCACGAGCGGGAACGACACGGTCACCCCGTCGTTCGCCGCGAACAAGCCCTGCATCTACCCTGTGGTCAGGAGTTCGCTGAAGGCGGCGCGCATCGCGCCGTCCGCAAGCGGCGTGGTCTGGAGCTACAACGGACAGGAGATATCCTTCGACGCGTCCGGTCTGAACACCGCGATGGGCAACATCGCGGCCGGGATATTCAAGAGCGAGACGAAGACGGTGGACGGATTCACCGTGCCGACCCTGACCATACTGAAGGAGATCGCCTCCGCAGGCAACATCGACTCGGACACCATCGAGTTCAAGGGTGCTGTCAACACCGGGTTCTCGTCTCTGGTTTCCGCCTCCATAGAGGTATCCATCGAGCAGACGGACGGGGAGGCGTGCCTGGGATATGTCACGATAAACAACGGCGGAGTCATCGATGACTCCACCGCGCTGCTCACGGCTACCGCCCACTTCCTGCTCGGAGGGGTCGAGAAGACCTCCGGGGTGTCCTATAAGTGGTACCGGATGAAGGTCGTGAACGGGGTGGACGGATGGGAGTCTATAAACAAGACTTCCGCCAGCATAACTATAACTGCCTCGGACGTCAATTCAAGCGAATTGTACAAGTGCGAGATGACATACGGTGGCAAGTCGTCAAGTGCCGTGATGGAGGTCAGCGATGAGACCGACATCCTGATCATCTACCCTAATCCGACCAACAGTGCCGGGGAGAGCGTCCCTGAAGAACTGAGTTCCGCCCAGACATCGATAATTTACCGCCCGAAAGTGTACAAGAGGGCGACGGGGGCTGAGGTTTCGGGATTCACCTTCAACTATCTCCTGACGGACGCATCCGGGAACACGGTCGCCTCGCAGGACGGCGGCAGCTCGTTCACCGTCACCCTCTCTCACGCCGCGCAGGCCGGAGGGGACATAACGCTCATAATATCGGCGGAGTAATGTGCATCGTGAATATGATTAGAAAGATAACAAGAATTGCGTACAAGCAGACCCCGGAGAAGGGGGACAAGGGAGATTCCGGCCCCATCCACCGTATACGGCCATGGGCATCGGGAACAGAGTATATGCCAGGCCCGGGGTATAAGTATGAGGATTATGTGTACTATAACAAGCGGTACTACAGCTGCCAGAAGTACATCGCATCTTCGACCACCAACCCCTACGATGCCGTCCTGAACAGTACGGGTGAATGGGCGTACGAGCAGAATTTCAATTTTCTCGCAACCGGTGTGTTCTTTGTCGGCGACGGCGAGGGATGGATTTTCGATGAGGGGCGCATCTACCACACTTCCGGCCTCATTGAACTCAATGCGGACGGCACGATAAAGACCAATAACGGGGCTTTCAGCGTGGACAAGTACGGCAACCTGATTGCCACCTCCGGCAAGTTTTCTGGATTCGTCATGGCGAACTTTACCGCCTTGAGCGGAAATGTCACACTGGCGTATTCGGTTGGGAATGTCTTGGCAGGCCCATCCTATGGCAATCTCACATTGATCTTGCCGACCTCAATCAGTTTTTCAGGAAGAAGGGTGCTTGTGCTGGACAACAACTTTCCGCCTTATACGAAAACCAGTCTCATGTTCAGTACCGTCATAAAGGTGGCGAGCGGCTACCTGTACGGTCTTGGAGAATACGCCGACATTTCAACACCGGCGTACAGCGAAATCGCAATCAGGGGCGGGTGCATTGAACTTATTGCATTCCCCAATTACGACGGAACCGCTGTGCGATGGATGGTATTAGCAGGACACGAATGTATCATTAGCAAGAATTAAGAATATGTCAAAGAAGAAACTCAACAAACTGGAAACGTTCACCGCCATCTCAATGACGGTGACACCATCTTCGGGAAATCAGCCTCGGTCGGGGACAGCTTTACGGTGGTCAATAGGTATAACTCCACCGTGAAGGTTTACAACAACACCCAGGAGAACATCTTCAGCACGCTGGACAGCACAAGCTACAGCACCGGACAGACGATACAGATTCCTGCGGACACGGCCCGCTCGTTCCGTATTGTGTGGACAGCTTCGGGATTCATAATATACAAATAAAGCAATAATATGAGCAAGAAAGAATTATCATCATTCAAGTCGTTCACCCGGGTGGACGAGGGCGACCTGCTGTTCGGCAAGTCGCTGGCAGGGGGCGAGTACGGGTTTTTCCCGGCGTCGCTTCTGGGGAACGACGGCTACGCCGCCGTCCGCTTCAATCTTGACCAGTCATCCCCTGCCGGGGAGCGCTGCGGCAACCTCGAGTATGTCCGTCAGCTGCCGTCCCTGCTCGGCCTCGGCTGCTACCTCGTCGGCGACGACCATTCCAGAAAGAAGCTCGACCCGAACAACCACTACAAGCTGGCCACCGGCGAGACCGCCAAGCTGGACGGGACTATGGGGCAGTATATGTGGGGTACGAGGACCCCGTTCTATGTGTCCGTCTGGATCGAGGGTAGCTACCTCTACGAGGCGGCCTCCCTGAAGCCCATACCCGGGCGCGAGTGCTACAAGGTTCCCGTGTTCTCCGTGGGTGCCGGACACGCCGGAATCATAGACAGGACCAATGATATCCTTTGCTCCCTGATAAGCACGGCGGAGCAGTACCGCGGAGGCGGCGGTTCCGCCCTCACGACCGGGAACGGGTCGTCCGAGAACCTGTCGATGCTCGGGTATGCGGCTACCGTGAAAGGAACGGCCACGTTCGAGAGTCTGGGTAGAAAACGAGGGGAAGGATGGGGCGCCGGCTGGTACTGGATAGAGACCGCCATAATGATTCTTTTCGACATCATTCTCGGCACGAGGAACAGCCAGGCCGCGTACAATGCCACAAAGGACTCCGACGGCCTGTACCAGGGAGGTCTCGGCCCAGGCATATCAAGCATGCCGAGTTGGGACGGTTACAACGGCTATTACCCGGTCGTTCCGTATTCCGCAGGGGTCGAGCTCGGAGACGCTCTCGGAGTGGGTTCGTTCGCCGTCAAGAATTCGAATGGGGCAGTTGTCTACAATGCGCCGATACCTTGCTTTTTCGGTCTCAAGAACCCGTTCGGTCATCTCTGGGTCGGCAAGAACCGCATCGTGGCCGTGATAAACTCCGACAACTCATATTCGTTCTATATAGCGAAATCATCGCTCACTGAATGGACATATTCTGACACGGCCAATATGATAAAGGTCGGGACGATCGTCCCTTCCACCCCGGGGTCGTGGAGTTATGTCAAGCGCATCAACTTCCTCGGTCTGGCAGGAATGCCGTCGAAGGATGGGGCGACATCCTCCACGCACAGATGCGACGGCTGCTACTTCCAAACTGGCACTTCTGGTTTCCGGGCTCCGCTCGGTTCGGGCTGTGCTAACTTTGGTGGCAGTGATGGCCTGGCGTGCTTCGATGGTTGCAATGCGCCCTCGCTTGCCTATGCGGCCCTGTCGTCGCCCCTCTGCGAATGTGCGGAGGACTTCGACCCGAATCCGAAGGTGTACGCCTGATTCGTGGCACGGGCGACGCGGAGGCAAGGAAACCGCGCAGACCGCGTAAGCGGTTGAGCATAAACCAAGGCATCCGCTTGCGGATGCAAATGAAGTTCTTTGAAATACTGTTCTTTCTTTTCCTCGGGAAACCGTCGGCGGCGATAAAGAATCACCGCCGCAAGGCGGTTTTTTATACCGGGATTTTCAACGGTCCGATGAAATTCGTACCTTTGTCCTGCCTTATGGTGGGTTCATCCCCTCAGGCGGTAGGTTTCTGGTTTCCGGGCTCCGCTCGGTTCGGGCAATGCTAACAATGGTGGCAATGATGGCCTGGCGTACTTCAATGGTAACAATGCGCCCTCGAATGCCAATGCGAACCTGTCGTCGCCCCACTACTTGGGAAGCTGGTTGTGTTTGCACCCGTTTCCTGTTTGGGGATGGACCCCGGCCCTTGCCGGAAGACATCATATCAAAACGGGTTCCGGTAGGTTCTCAAGAATTCGACGGCGCCTGTGAGAGAAAGCAGACACGTGACACTCATAACACTCTGACACTTGTGCGAAGACACGGACACCTGTCGGAGGCCATAGGGACGGCGGACAACTTCCGTACCGCGCATCACTTGGCCTCGCGGCGAAAGAAAAGACGGAAGGAGGTGGTGGCGTTTGAGGCCGATTTGGAATCAAACGTGAATCACCTTCTCCATCTTTTTCTGACATCCTCGTATCGTCCGACCGCCGCGGACTACACCTATAAGACCATCCTCGAGAAGAAAGGCCGCAAGGAAAGGTTCCTTTCGATGCTCCAATACTGGCATCACGTCTATCACTGGGGCGTACTGTACAGGACGGAGAACATAATCGACAGAAGCCTCGACGAGCGCTGTTTCGCCTGCGTGCCGGGACGGGGACAGCATATGATGGTGAAGCTGATAAGCCGCGACCTGAAGGCCCACCCCGAACTGAAGGCGTTCGCCAGCCTTGACGTGTCGAAGATGTATCCGCACATACAGCACGGTGCGCTGAAGGCCAACCTGCGGAGGAAGATAAAAGACCCTGTCCTTCTTGACTCCCTTGAAGCCGTCATCGACAGCAGCATAGGGACTCCAATGGGGAATGACGACCCGGAGCATCCGGCCGGAATAGCCATCGGCCTGAAGATTTCGACCATCTATGCCAATGTCTCGCTGTGGGCCTTTGATCACGACCTGCGGCGGCTGTTCGGGTTGCGGTCAGACCCCGTTCTGGTGCGGAAGATGGCGGGGATGTATGTCGCCGCAAGGAAGGCCTCCGCCAAGACGGAATCCGACCTTGCCGAAATCGCAAGGGGCGACGCCTATCTTGAGTCGCTTTTCAACCGCTACGTCGGCGAGGGCATCCGCTTCTACTACCGCTTCATGGACAATGTCCTGATCCTGCACGAGGACAAGACGTTCCTCCATCTTGTGGTCGACTGGATAGCCCTGTACTGGGCGAACGAGCTGAGGTTCACGGTCAATCCCAAATGGCAGGTGGGTGCCACGAAGTGCGGTTTCACCATCGTAGGATACCGCATCTTCGCAGACGGCCACATCCGCGCGAACCGTGAGGTCGTGCTGGACATCAAAAGGAAAATCCGTAAAGGCCTGAAGATGGGCCTGACCTATGACCAGATAAGGGTCGCGATATCGTCCCGGCTCGGTACGGTGACGCACGCGGACGCGAGAAATTTCTTAAAGGTATATCATATGGAAAAGAAAGAACGTTTGGGCGCAAAGATTAACAGGCGCAAAAGTCAATGTCCGTTCGAGATAGCTCACGGCCAGCAGAGACGGTTTGAGAACTTTCTGTTCGATCCGGGAAAAGAGCAGCCGGAGGAGGACTTCATGATGGAGCTCAGGGACTATGCCGTGATTGACTCCATCAAGGAGAAAAACGATGACGGGACTCCGAAGAAATGTCTCGCGATACGCTTCGAGTGGCAGGGGAAGGAGTTTTCCTATACGGACGACAGAGGCAGGGAGGTGCTTGTTAAGCCGGGCGAGGAATACTTCTCGTACACCGGGTCGAAAGTTTTAATAGAACAATGCGAAACGGAGTTCTCGAAGGAGGACTTGCCCGCCCCTACTGTTATAAGAATAGAAGTGAATCAACGAAACAAAAAGTTCTATAAGTTTACTTGATATGAAAACAGAATCATTCAGCGCGGTATATCCGCGTCAGATGCGCCCCTCAAAATATGACGGGGCGCATTTTTTATGTTATCTCGATGAGAAGCCGGCCGCTTTCAAGCCCGATGACTCATCGGAGGCTGTCGACGGCTTTTCCTACACCGGGACGATGCCGGACGGCGGCACGCTCGTCGAGTGCGACGAGTGGAACCGCGACAAGCTCATCAACGGCATCATCAGGACGAAATACCTCCAGACGGAGGAGGACGCCCTGAAGACGCATCAGATTCAGTTGCTCCAGGCCGAGGCCGGTTTGGAGGGAGGCGGGCTGTCCGATGAGAAGAAGACCGAATACATCAGCGAGTGGCAGGAGTTCCAAGCGTTCAGGCAGGAGGCCATCGACCTCGTGAACGGCTGGGACAGCTGGGAGTAGGAGGGACTGTCTATGGGAACGATAAGCAAGGATTTCTCCTTCCGAGAATTCGAGGTGACGGACAGGCCGTCTCTCCGTATTGACAATGTCATCCGTACCATTGAGGTGAGGGACGCGGTCAAGGCTCTCGTCACCGAGGTTCTCCAACCGCTTCGCGATGCCTGGGGAGCGCCGCTCTCCGTGAACTCCGGCTACCGCTGCCAGGCGGTCAACAGAGCCGTTGGCGGAGAGGCCGCAAGCCAGCACCTGAAAGGTGAGGCGGCGGACATCTGCCCCTCCAGGATGAGGAACGACCCAGATGTGGGCGAGGAGAGGGTCTTCGCGCTCGCGGAAAGGGTACGAGCCCTCGGACTTCCTTTCGACCAGATGATACTCTACCCCTCATTCCTGCATATCTCGCACAAACTGAAAGGTGCGCAAAGAGGTCAGATACTCTACAACCGGAGATATAAGGGAAGACGGCTCTGAAGCCGGTCAAGGCCTTTCGGGAGTGGGCATAAAAAACTCCCGGCCTGTAAGAAATAGTACCACCCACCTCTTACACAAGAGCGTCACCGCGCAAAACCGGGAGTAAGTCCCTCGTATGCACGGTGACGCTTTGTGCGTATGGGTGGTACGAGGACAAAGGTAGCAATAATTTTTAATTCAAAAGATATGAGAACACCAATATCCTATTACGGAGGGAAGCAGACGATGCTGAAGCACATCATCCCCCTCATTCCGTCCCATCGACTCTACACGGAAGCGTTCTGCGGCGGGGCGGCGGTACTGTTCGCCAAGTCCCCGGCCGAGTCGGAGATAATAAACGACATCAATATGGAGCTGACGAACTTCTACTGGACGGCGCAGGTCTATTACCGGGACCTCAAGACAGAGATCGACAAGACTCTGCACTGCCGCGACATCCACGCCCACGCGGCGCACATCAACGCGTACCCCGAATTCTTCAACTCCGCCCAGCGGGCCTGGGCAGTATGGGCGCTCTGCAAGATGTCGTTCGCCGGGATGATGGACGGCTCGTTCGGGTATGATTTCGGAGGCGGTATGCCGAAGAAAGTCCAGAACGCCAAGGACGAGTTCACCGAGAAGGTGTGCAGACGGCTGGAGCATGTCACTATAGAGAACAGAAACGCTCTCGACGTGATCGAGACATACGATTGCGAGGACGCGTTCCATTTCGTCGACCCTCCGTACATCAACAGCGACTGCGGACATTACGAGGGCGTGTTCTCCTCCAGAAATATGGAGGAACTTCTGAACCTTCTTGAGTCTGTCAAGGGGAAGTTCATGTTGACGATGTTCCCTTATGACCCTATCGAGAAATGTGCGGAGAGGAACGGCTGGACGATACACCGCGTGGAGAGGACAATCAGCGCGTCCAAAACATCCCGCCGCAAGCAGGAGGAATGGATGGTCTGCAACTACGAGGAGCAGCATCAGCGGAACCTGTTCGACCAGCTCGGGGGGGGGGCGATAAAGGCCGTTTTTAGCCCTCTGAAAGGCATTTTAACGATAATCTTTATACCAACACCATATGAACAAGTATCATCAGATTTTACAGCGTATTTTGCTCGAAGGCAAGACGCAGCAGAACAAGAAAGGGTCAATCAAGTACCTGCTGAACCAGCGGCTGTCATTGACTCCGGGTGACCTCCTCGACATATTCGAGGGACACAACCTTGCCAGAAAGAAACTGAGGAACGAACTTGAATTGTTCACCCACGGGGAAAGAAACGTCGAGAAGTACCGGGAGGCGGGCATCTCGTGGTGGGACTATGTCGGCCCGATACTCGTGAACTCGTATCCGACATACTTCGAGAAGCTGCCGCCGCTCGTCTCCAGAATAAACCGGGAGAAGAGGAATAGCAAGAACTATGTCCTTTTCCTCGGGGCGACTGACGCGGAGAGTAATCAAGCCCCGTGCCTGTCGCTGATTCAGTTCCAGATAGAAGAAGGTGAACTTGTGCTGACCGCCTATCAGCGCAGCTCAGACGCGAGCCTTGGACTCCCTTCGGACATATATCATCTCTACCTGATATCGAGGCAGATAGAGCTTCCGCTGAAGTCCATCACCCTCTTTCTGGGGAACGTGCATATATACGAGAACAATCTGTCGAACACGGAAAGGCAGCTGGCCGGGGAGGAGGTCAAGTTTGAACTGAATGTCTGACCGCGATGGCCGACAAAAAGGAAGGCTCTCAAAACACATTCAACCGGTGTTCGAGAGCCTTCTTTCAATCTGTCGTGCGCAAAATTTTCGGCACATTTCGTTTTTGCTATTCTCCGGGGCAAAAAGTTACATTTCGTTTTGCACTTTCAGCACATTTCGTTTTGGCGATTATACATTGGCCTCTTGCGGAAAAGAAAATGAGAAGAACGATCCGTCTTCAGATCTTCC
>CAVHNN010000016.1:0-39590 GCA_963637465.1 Paludibacteraceae bacterium | reverse complement strand
GGAAAGTGAGAAAAGCCGCGTCAGCGGCGCGGACTGGGGTTAAGAAAAAGGTACTTGCTGCGCAAGCGCAAGTGCCTCGGATGAGACTCGAACTCACACGGACATTGCTGTCCAAGGGATTTTAAGTCCCTCGTGTCTACCATTCCACCACCAAGGCCACTGCGCGCAAAGATACCCAAAAAAACTAAAAATATGTCTTTTCCTGCCTGTTGAGGGCGAGAAAAATGAAAATCATCATAGAGAAGGACAGCATCGACGAGCCGCCGTAGCTCAGCATGGGCAGCGGAATGCCTATCACGGGCATGAGGCCTATGGTCATCCCGACATTGATGAAAAGATGCATGAACAGGCAGATCGCCACGCAGTAGCCGTAGATTCTCGTGAAATTGTCGCGGCTCTCCTCCGCATCAGTAACCAGCCGGTATATGAGGAAGACATACAGAAGGATGAGCACCAGACATCCCAGAAATCCGAACTCCTCGCCGATTGTGCAGAAGATGAAGTCCGTCGTCTGTTCGGGCACGAAGCCGTAGCTTGTCTGCGTGCCGTTGAGGAAGCCCTTGCCGGTCAGCCCGCCCGAGCCGATGGCGATCATCGACTGCCGGACGTTGTACCCCACCCCGGAAGGGTCTTCTTTCATCCCCAGCAGCACTTCAATGCGCTTCCGCTGGTGATCCTGAAGCACGTCGTTGAAAAGGAAATCGGTGGCCAGTATCAGGGCTGTTCCGGCGGCAAGCACCGCAACGGTCTTAAGTATGTTGTCCACCCTCACCCCCAGGCTTTTCCTGTAGCCGGAGCCGAAGAAAAAGTAGCAGATGACAAGCAGCGCGAGCAGGCCCGCCGCCGCCCACCATGGCGCTGTGAGGGAGAGAATCAGGAGCGCGAGCGCCGAACCGATGACTATGAACCACCAGCCGGAGAGACCCTCGCGGTACAGGACGAAGAGATATCCGCCATATACGAGGGCCGAACCGGTCTCGCTCTCCCCGAGAATGGCCAGCATCGGAAGCCCGATTGTCAGGGCGACGGCCGCAAACCCCCTGCAGGTCGTCAGGCGGAACTCCTGCCTGCTCATCACAAGGGCCAGCATAAGCGAAGTCGTGATTTTCGAGACCTCGGCGGGCTGAAACTTCACGGCTCCGAATTCAAACCATGAGTGAGACCCCTTGACATCCTTGCTGACGAAAATCACCAGCACCAGCAGGAAGAGCACTATAAAATATCCCGCCGGGGCGAGGATTTCCCAAATCCGCCGGTTTATCGCGAAGAGAATCAGAACGTCAAGCAGAAATGCGGCCATTATCCACACGAACTGCTTGCCGCTCCGGCACCCGGGGTCGAAGATGGATGACGGTTCTTCAGAATGGATGGAGGCGTAGATGCTCACCCATCCTATCAGAACGAGGGATACGTAGCACAATATGAGTTTCCAATCGATGGTCTGCCGAAAGTTCCTTTCGTATGGGAGATTGCCGGGTTTGAAAATTTTCATGTTCAGAAGAATCTGGTGGTGAGCATTCTCTCTTCCATGGACTTGCGCTGGGAGGAAATCTCCCCGTTAAGGTACATCTCAAGCATGAGGGAGGCTACCGGCAAAGCCCATGTGGCCCCGAATCCGGCGTTCTCCACATACGCGGCCACGGCTATCTTCGGATTGTCCTTCGGGGCGAAGCAGATGAAGACGGAATTGTCTTTTCCGTGCGGGTTCTGTGCAGTGCCGGTTTTGCCGCACACTTCCAGTCCGGGTATCGCCGCGGCACGCGCCGTCATGCCTGCGGAGCCCCCGCCGTTGACCGCCATATACATCCCCTCGACGGCGACTTTGAAGTGGGAGGTGTCCACTTTGGTATAGTGTCTCTCGTGGAAGCGCCCGTCGATTTTCACCCCGTCCGAATCTTTGACGATGTGCGGGATATAGTAAAAGCCCCTGTTTGCCATGATGGCCGCCAGATTGGCTATCTGCAGAGGGGTCGCTCCGATTTCACCCTGCCCTATGGACAGCGAGACCACGGTCTGGAAGCGCCACCGCCCCGCTCCGTAAATCCGGTCATAGTATTTCGATGAGGGGATGTTGCCCCCGAGTTCGGACGGGAAGTCGCTTCCGAGCCCCTGCCCGAAGCCGAAACTCAGCACGTAGTCCCGCCAAGCGTCAAGCGCCTCGGCCGTATTCCGGTAGGCTTTGTTCTCGAGGATATTGCGCAGCACGTAGCAGAAGTAGCCGTTGCACGACGTGGCGATTGCATCCTTGAACGCCAGCGGGGAGGAGTGGGCGTGGCAGCCGAGCTTGTGGCTGCCGCCATAGTAGTAGCCCCCGTTGCAAGGGTAGGTGTATGACGGCTGGAGCACGCCTTCCTGAAGTCCGATCAGTCCGTTGATCAGCTTGAACACGGACCCCGGAGGGTAGGACGCCATCACTGTCCTGTTGAACATGGGCTTGCGCGGGTCGCGGGAGATTTCGCCGTAATGGCTCCCGATGTCCGAAAGCACGTCGACATCGATTCCGGGGCTTGACACCATCGCCAGAATTTCTCCCGTGGAGGGTTCTATCGCCACGACGGAGCCTGTCTTGCCCTCCATCAGCCTCTGCCCATACTGCTGCAGGTGCGCGTCTATGGTGGACACAATGTCCTTGCCCGCTGCGGCCGCCTTGTCTTCCTTCCCGTCCTGATAGGAGGCCTGCTGGCGGTTGTGCGCGTCACGCAGGAAGATATGATAGCCTTTCACGCCCTTGAGGCTGTCCTCCATCGCCGCTTCCAGCCCGGTGCGGCCGACATAATCCCCGGCCTTGTATTCCGGATGCTTTCTGATGTAGTCGGCGTCGACTTCCGAGATGTAGCCGAGCAGATTGCCACCGGCGTTGAACGGATATTCGCGTACGCTCCTCATCTGCGCCCCGAAGCCCGGAAAGAGGTAGTTCTGTTCGGCGAATTTCTGGTATGTCTGCGGAGGGACCTGCTTGAGGAAGGTCAGCGTCCGGTATCCTATCTTTTTTCTGTAGTTGCGATAATAGTCCATCTTGCTCTTCACATAGTCCACGCTCGTGTCAAGCGCCGAGGCGAGAGCAAGGGTGTCGAACTGTCCGACTTCGCGCGGAGTGACGAGGATGTCATAGCATACCGCATTCCCCACCAGAATCTCCCCGTTGCGGTCATATATCACGCCGCGAGGCGGGTAGATGGTGGAATAGACCATCGAGTTGTTGGAGGCGTCCTTTTTATATTCATCGTTGATTATCTGGATATAAAAGAGCCTGGCCAAGAGGATGGCTGCCACTGCGGCCAGCCCGATGAGAAGCTTATTTTTGCGGTTTATTTCCATTTGTTACGACGTCCGTGGGGGGGGGGAATAAATCCACAAGCAGGAGCGATGCCGCGGAGCTCAGGATGAGCGAAGAGAAGAATTTCACCGTCATCGCCCAAAGCGGGCTGGTGCCGGAGCTGTCGGCCAATATGTAGACAAACAGAAACAGGGCGGTGGAAAGCATGATCGCGAGGAACATCCTTGCCTTGTCGGACTGTTTTGAGGAGAGCGTCCCGCTTCTTGACAGGTAATCCCTGCCGAATACGAGCGAGAGCAGCGGGCGGCGCAGGAACGCCACCGGCACGAGGGCGAGAACCGTGAGACCTGTCGGACCGGCCGCAAGGAAATCCACGGCGAATCCGGAGGCGAAGGCGATGAGCATTGCGAGAGCTCCGCCGCATTGCAGCGGCAGACAGAGAATCATCATCGGCAGCAGGACGATCGTGAGCAGAGGCGTGAAATTGAAATAATTCCACAACAGAACCTGTGCTGCGAGAAGCAGGAGATATTTGACCGTGAAATCCCAGTATTTCATTTCTTCTTGTCCGTATCTTCAAGAGCCGTTATCTCATCCTGGTCGTCGTTGCTGATTACGGTCACGTATCTCAGGTTGCTGAAGTTCTGGAAGAGTCTGACTTCGGCCTGCTGAGACGAACCGTCGACAAGTCTGGTCTCCCCCGTGACGCCGACGGGGATGTCCGCCGGAAAAATCGAGGAGTATCCGCTTGTCCTGACGCTGTCCCCGGGAGTTATTCTCAGATGCGGCGGAATGTCGCCGATGACGGCCCCGTCGCGGCTTTTGCCGTCCCATTTCAACGGTGCCGTGATTTCATTGACCCCGCTCCCCGTCCTGACGCTGACGCTCAGGCTGGCGTTGATGAGCGTCAGCCCGTAGGAGTAGTGCCTGTCCACGGCCGTTATCACTCCCACGACACCCTTGTCCGAGATTATTCCTGACTGCGGGAGGATTCCGTCCTCGGAGCCCTTGTTGAGGATGATGTAGTTGTGTGCGGTGCCGCGTCCGACTTTGACGACCGTTGCGGGCGTGTAACGGAAGCCGTCGTGACGCCTTGCGACCGTGTCCGCCTGCCCGGCCCGGGCGCTTTCCAGAATCCGGATTCTGTCCCTGAGAGCGGCGTTCTGCGCCGCAAGTTCATCGTTGAGCCTGCGGGTGTGGAAAAAGCTGCGCACGTCTTCGCCTACACCCCAGAGGACGGCCGCCGTGCGGTGGGAAATGCGGTTGAGCCAGATGTCCTGCATCGTCGAACTGCTTTTCAACATTGCGACAGCAGCAACCTCCATCACGATGAAGATTGCCGCGTCAATCAGAATTGTGGAGACTCTTCCGCCCTGAGACATCTGCTACCTCATGAGGAAAGAATAGGAGTCCGTACGCTTGAGAGCCTTGCAGGTTCCTCTGGCAACCGCGTGCAGCGGGTCTTCCGCCACGAAGAATTTGATGTTGATCTTTTCCTGGAATCTCTTGGCCAGACCTCTGAGCAGAGCCCCGCCGCCGGAAAGATAGATGCCGTTTTCGACGATGTCGGCATACAGCTCCGGAGGAGTGTTCTCCAGCACGTTGAGGATGGACGCTTCCAGCTTGGCGATGGATTTGTCCAGGCAGTGGGCTATCTCGTGATGCGTGATGGTCGCCTCCACCGGATGCGCGGTCATAAGATTCGGGCCTCGTACGATGAACGGCGAGGGTTCTTCTTCGTCGAGATCCGGAATGACGGCTCCGACCGAGAATTTGACTTTTTCCGCCGTCGTGTCGCCGACCTTGATGTTGTGCTGCTGGCGGAGATAGTATTGGATGTCGCTCGTGAAGACGTCTCCTGCGACGCGAAGACTTTCCTGCTGAACCAGACCGCCGAGAGAAATGACGGCTATCTCGGTGGTGCCTCCGCCGATGTCCACTACCATGTTCCCCTGCGGAGCTTCGACGTCAAGTCCGATTCCCAGCGCCGCCGCCATCGGCTCATAGATGAGGAAGACTTCGCGTCCCCCGGCATGCTCGGTGGAGTCGCGCACGGCCCTGATTTCAACTTCAGTGGAGCCGGAAGGGATGCCGACGACTACTTTGAGGTTCGGGGAGAACAGGTGACGGTGCTTGTTGCTCACCTGTTTGATGAAACCGCGAATCATCAGCTCGGCTGCATGGAAGTCCGCAATCACTCCGTCCCGAAGAGGGCGGATGGTGCGGATGCCGGGGTTGACCTTGCCGTCCATCAGTTTGGCCTGCTGCCCGAGCGCGAGGCACTTGCCCGTATTGTTGTCCACTGCAATCATGCTCGGTTCGTCAAGCACTATCTGCCCGTTCTGGTAGATGACGGTGTTGGCCGTTCCGAGGTCTATCGCGAGTTCTTGATTCAAAAATGCCATTTTTCGTGCGTCTTATGTCAGAAGCACAAAAATACGAAATAAGTTCTGTATTTTTCATAATTTTGTCTCGAAAACAATTGTAAAAGAGAAAAATGGACAGGCAGGTTTACGTTGTGCTCGTGGCCGGCGGAAGCGGGACCCGCATGGGGGGAGACGTTCCCAAGCAGTTCCTGCGTATCGGAGGCAAGAGCGTGCTTCAGCGCACCATTGAGCGTTTCACGGACGCGGTGAGCGGGATAAAGGTCGTCGTGGTTCTTCCCGGACGGCATTTCAGGACTTGGAAAGACATCTGCCTGGAGGACTCGTTCGACTCTCCCCAACAGCTTGTGGAAGGCGGGATAACCCGTTTTCAGTCAGTGCGCAACGCCCTCGAAAAAATACCGGACGGAGCCGTGGTGATGATACACGACGGGGTTCGCCCGTTTGTCAGCGGGGAACTGATAAGGAGGATGCTCTCCATGATGGAGGGAGATTGCCGGGCGCTCGTCCCGGCACTGCCCGTGACAGACACTCTCAGGTCGACTGACCCCGCTTCTCCATCTCCGGACAGAAGCCGCATCGTGGCGGTGCAGACCCCTCAGGTCTTCCTTTCAGAAGATATCAGGAAGGCCTATGCCAAGCCGTACGAAACCATCTTTACGGACGATGCTTCAGTGGCGGAGCGCAACGGGGTTGCGATACATACGATTGCAGGGGAGAAGTTCAACATCAAGATAACGACCCCGGACGATCTGATTCTGGGCGAAGCTATTCTTTCGTATCAAGAGTCTTGAAACTCGTGCCCTTATAGTCTTTGACCCAGATTTCGCGCTCGAAAGACTGGTCGAGCGAAATCATCGTGTCCGTGGACTGGACATAGGGGATTCTCTGGATGGTGTTGATGAGAACATTCATGAGGTGCTCGTTGTCAAAGCAGTAAACCTTCAGAAAAAGGGCCGCCTGGCCGGTGATGAAGTGACATTCCACAATCTCCGGCACATGTTTCAGAGCCGCGACGACATCCGGATATTTGTTGTCTTCGGAGAGGCAGACGCTGATGAACGCGCATACGTTGAGCCCGATGGCCCCGGGCTTGATGACCATTCGGGAACCGGAGATGATCCCGTTGTTCTCCATTTTCTTGACCCTCTGATGGACGGCCGCCCCCGAGATGCCACATTCGCGGGCGATTTCCAGAAAGGGCATCCTCGCGTTGTTTACCAGATAGGAGAGGATTCTCCTGTCTATTTCATCGATGTGATAGTTCGCCATATAGCTTATTTCTTGAATCGTTTTGTCCGCGGGGATGTCGGTCCGCTTTCTTCAATTATGCGTTTGCAGTCCTCTTCGCTGAGGGCTGCGGCATCACTGCCTTTCGGTATCTTGTAGTTGGACCCGGCATGCTTGATGTATGGGCCGTAGCGTCCGTTGATTATGCTGATGTCTGAATCCTTGAACTCCTTGATGGCGGAATTGGCCGGAGTGGCGGCGTTGCGGATCACGGTCTCGCACTCGGAGAGCGTGATGCTGAAGGGGTCGGCTCCGCGCGGCAGGGAGATGTTCTTGTCTCCGAACTTGAGATATGGCCCGAAACGCCCCTTCAACACCGTCACGGGCTGTCCGTCCACCTCGCCCAGCTTGCGCGGCAGCTTGAACAGGGTCAGGGCCTCTTCCAGGGTGATGCTCTCGATGAGCTGGCCTTTCGCCAGGCTGGCACACTGCCTTCCCTCGCCTTCGCCCTTCTGTACATAGGGGCCGAACTGTCCGTATTTGGCCACGACTTTCCTGCCGTCTGAAGGATCTGTGCCGAGGTCTCTTTCCACACGGCTGTACTGGCCGTCGTGCAGGGTCTCCTCCACCTTTTTGTGGAAATCCCCATAGAAGCCCGCAATTACGGAATTCCAGATTCGCTTGCCTTCCGCTATCTCGTCAAACTCCTTCTCCACGTTGGCCGTGAAGTCGTAGTTCATTATGTCGGGGAAGTTTTCCGTCAGGTAGTCGCTCACTATCATTCCGATTTCCTGCGGCATCAGCTTGCCTTTCTCCGCACCGACGCTCTCCGTCTTCAGTGTTTCGGAGATTTTTCCGTTTTTGAGGGACAGGTTGGTCACGTCTATTTTCTTCCCCTCCTTGTCTCCCTTGGCGATGTACCCGCGTCCCGTGGTGAGGGTGGAGATGGTCGGAGCGTAGGTGGACGGCCTGCCGATGCCCAGCTCTTCGAGTTTCTTGACCAATGTGGCTTCAGAATACCGGTATGGAGGCTGCGTGAACTTGCACTCCGCGCAGAGGCTTTTCATGTTGATGACGTCCCCGACGTTGAGAGGAGGAAGTATGGCGTTGCCCTCATCGTCCACCTCGTCGTCCCTGCTTTCCATATAGAGCTTGAGGAAGCCGTCGAAGAGGATTTCGGCGGCCTGCATGACGAACTGCTCCCGGCGTTTGTCGGAATTGACTTTTATGTTGGTGTTGAGGACTTTGGCATCCTCCATCTGAGAGGCGAGCGTACGTTTCCAGATCAGGTTGTAGAGTTTCTTCTCCTGCGGGGTGCCGTCGATGTCGGGGTTGGCGACGTATGTCGGGCGGATGGCCTCGTGCGCTTCCTGCGCCCCCTTGGTGTGGGTCTTGTACTGGCGGGGGTGCGAATATTCCGCGCCATAGGCGGCGGTGATGTAGGCCTTGGAGGCGTTGAGGGCGAGAGAGGAAAGGTTGGTGGAGTCGGTACGCATATACGTGATGAGACCCCTCTCGTAGAGAGCCTGTGCTATTCTCATCGTCTGGCTGACAGGGAGGCGCAGTTTGCGTGAGGCCTCCTGCTGGAGGGTCGATGTCGTGAATGGCGGCGCAGGATGGCGGACAGCCTCCCTCTTGTCGATGGAGCCGATGGTGTAAACGGCCCCGATGCTGTCCTCGAGGAATTTGCGCGCCTCGTCGAGTGAGTTGAACTTCGTGTCGAGCGTGCCCTTGACGGCGGAGCCGGATGCATCGAACAGTCCGTCAAGCCTGTAGTAGGGTGCGCTGCGGAACGCCATTATTTCTTTTTCCCTCTCGACCACGAGCCTGAGCGCGACGGACTGGACTCTTCCGGCGGAGAGCCCCCGCTGGATTTTCCTCCACAGAATCGGGGAGAGTTCGAATCCCACCAGCCGGTCGAGCACCCGGCGTGCCTGTTGGGCGTTGACGAGGTCGATGTTGATGTCTCTCGGGGTCTTGATGGCGTTGAGTATCGCATCTTTGGTGATCTCGTGGAAGACTATGCGCCGGGTGCGGGACTTGTCCAGCCCGAGGGCCTCGCTCAGATGCCATGAGATGGCCTCTCCCTCGCGGTCTTCATCGGATGCGAGCCACACTGTCTGAGCCTCTCCCGCCGCCTTCTTCAGTTCGGCGACGACTTTCTTCTTGTCTGCGGGAATGATGTATTCGGGTGTGAAACCGTGCTCCACATCTACGCTCAATTTTTTGTCCTGAAGGTCGCGTATGTGTCCGAAACTGGATTTTACGATGAATCCTTCCCCCAAGAATTTTTGTATGGTTTTCGCTTTCGCCGGAGACTCGACGATAACTAAATTCCCCTCCATATCTGCTTCTTTACTGATTCAGACTGCAAAGAAAAAAACAAACTCGCTAATTTTCAAAATTTAATCGCTAATTTTGTGCATATTTTGCGTTGGCAGCAAGGTAGAAACTTGAGACAAATATTTCGGACGATGAAAGAGAAAACAAGGAAGAAGATAGTCAAATGGTTCTGGATACTTGTCACGGCGCCTTTCGCGCTTGTGCTGCTTGTGCTGCTTCTGGTGGGCGCATTTGCCAGAATCCCATCATTTGAAGAGCTTGAACATCCGGACAACAAGCTTGCGACCCAGGTGCTTTCCGACAGCGGCGAGGTGCTTGCCACCTTCCATGTCGAGAACAGAACCTATGCCGGCTATGACGAGCTTTCGCCCTATCTGGTCGAGGCCGCCATCGCCACCGAGGACGCGCGCTTCTACCGTCATTCGGGCATAGACATGAAAGGTCTGGCCAGGGTGTTCTTCAAGACCATACTCATGCGGGACTCCAGTCAGGGGGGCGGCAGCACGATCACCCAGCAGCTGGCCAAGACCCTCTATCCGAGACAGGAGGTTGACAGTCCGGTGCCGGGCTGGTCGAAGGTGGTGATGGTCTGGACCAAACTCAAAGAGTGGATCACCGCCGTCAAGCTTGAGCGCGACTACACGAAAGAGGAGATTGTGGACATGTATCTGAACTCCATCTTCTTCGGGAGCGGGGCTTACGGAGTCAAGGCGGCATCCGAGACTTTCTTCGCCAAGGAGCCTTCCGCCCTCACCGTCGAGGAGGCGGCGCTGCTCGTGGGGATGGTCAACAAGCCGACGCGCTACAACCCGGTGCTGAACCCGGACCGCTCGCTGGAGAGGCGCAATTTCGTGATAGGCCAGATGCAGAAGAACGGCTACCTGACCCGGGAACAGCGCGATTCGATACAGCAGATTCCGATTGCCCTGAACTATCAGGTGCAGGATCACAATGCCGGACTGGCTCCGTACTTCAGGGACATGATACGCCGGGACATGAACGCCAAGGCCCCGCGCCGGTCCGAATACCAGTATGCCGAAGAATTCAGCCGCGACTCTCTCCGCTGGAGGGAGGATCCGCTCTACGGCTGGCTCAACAAGAACAAGAAGCCTGACGGATCCCGCTACGACCTGGATCGTGACGGACTGCGCATCCACACCACAATCAACGCCAAAATGCAGCAGTACGCCGAAGAGGCGGTTTCCGAACATCTCGGAAAGAATCTCCAGAAGAGCTTCGACCGCGAGGTGAAATGGAAGAAGAACAAACCTTTCGCCAATGACGTGGACGGCAAGACGGTGCAGACCCTGATGAGGCAGGCGCGCCGCTGGAGCGACCGCTATCGCCTTCAGCACAAGGCGGGCAAGAGCGATGAGGAAATCCTTGCACAGTTCAGCAAGCCGGTCAAGATGAGGGTTTTCGCGTGGAACTCCAAGGGCTATGCCGACACCACCATGACCCCGGACGACTCCATCCGCTACTACAAGTCTATACTCCGCTGCGGCTTCGTGGCCATGGAACCCCAGACAGGATACGTCAAGGCCTACGTGGGAGGGCCGAACTACCGTTATTTCAAATACGACAACGTCCGTCAGGGCAAAAGGCAGATCGGCTCCACGGTGAAGCCGTTCCTCTACACCCTTGCGATGCAGGAGGGGCTGAGCCCTTGCGACAAGGTGGTCAACCAGTCACAGACTTTCGTGCTCTTCGACGGCACGACCTGGACCCCACGGAGCACCGACAAGGAGGAATGGCTCGGAAAGACGGTGACTCTCAAGTGGGGACTTGCCCACAGTTCCAACAACATCTCGGCTTTCCTGATGAAGGAGCTCGGCCCGGAAGCCCTTGCCCGGATGATGAGGCAGATGGGGATACGGACTCATATCGACGAGGTGTATTCCCTCTGCGTCGGTCCGGTTGAGGTCAGCGTGTTCGACATGGTGTCGGCCTACAACACCTTCCCGTCCCACGGCACCTATGTCACGCCGCAGTATGTCACCAGAATCACCGACGGTGACGGCAGGGAGCTCAGCAGCTTCACCACTCAGAAACGGGAGGCCATCTCCGAGCAGACGGCATATCTGATGGTCAACCTGATGAGCGGGGTCATCAACGAGGGTACCGGCTCCCGTCTTCGTTCCGTATATGGCCTGCGCGGGGAGATCGCCGGCAAGACGGGAACGACTAACGACAACTCCGACGGCTGGTTCATCGGTTATACTCCGAACATCACGGCCGGCGTGTGGGTCGGAGGAGAGGACAGGCAGGTGCACTTCAATTCGCTCGCTCTCGGCAGCGGTTCCAACATGTCTCTTCCGATATGGGGAATCTGGATGAAAAAATGCCTTGCCGACCCGAGCATCGGCTGGTCCATGGAAGACGATCATTTCGTGGCTCCGTCTTCGGGCATCCCGGGTCTTGACTGCGAGAAAGATGGCATTTTCCTCGGAGGATACAATCAGGAAGCCGCAGAAACGGGGAACGAAGGGAAGCAGGAAGAAGACTATTATTTCAATTAGAGTATGAACAAATACAACACCATAGCGGTCATCTACGGCAGCGACTCCTCCGAGTGGGAGGTCTCGTGCCGGAGCGGGGAGTTTGTCGCCTCCCGCATAGACGGCAATGTTTACGATGTCTATGAAATTTTCGCCCGTTTCGGCAAATGGTCTCTTGTCGCCTACAAGAAGAAGAACTCCATGAGGGTCACCTTCCCCGAAGGGGCCAGACCGGAAGTGGACAAGACCGATTTTTCCATAAAGGTGCTCGGATCCAAGGTGAAATTCGATTTCGCCTATCTGGTACAGCATGGCGCTCCGGGGGAGACAGGCCAGATGCAGGGTTATCTGGAGATGCTCGGCATTCCGTGCAGCACATGCGGCTCCATGGTGAGCGCGATAGCCTTCGACAAATACGCCTGCAAATGCTATATCAGGGAGCAGGGGGTCGTCAAGTGCGCTCCGGATGCTTTTGTCCGGGAGGGGATGGATCTTGAGGCTTTCGCTTCGGGGGAGGTGTCCGGACTGAAATTCCCGGTCTTCGTCAAACCTACCCAGGGAGGCTCCAGTTTCGGGGTGTCCAGGGTCACGCGGCCCGAGGATGTCGTTCCGGCCATCCGCTATGCCTTTTCGGAAAACAATTCCGTGATAGTGGAACAGGGCCTGACCGGACGGGAACTCACCTGCGCCGCCTATTATGACGGAACGGCGGTCAAAGCTTTGCCTGTGATAGAGATAGTCACGGACAATGAGTACTTTGACTACGACGCCAAGTACAACGGGCACAGCAGCGAAATCTGCCCCGCAGAAATATCCGACAGCGTCCGCGAGGAAGTGCAGCGCACGAGCTGTGAAATCTACTCCCGTTTCGGATGCAAGGGCATAGTGAGGATTGACTACATCTACACTGACGAGGGACTGTATTTCCTGGAGATAAACACGATACCGGGTATGACCAGCGCGTCTCTCGTGCCGAAGATGGTACGTGCGGCGGGGATGGACATCACGGCTTTCCTCTCCACGATCATCGAAAATTCATAGCCTCTCCCTGCGTGCTGCTGTCCTTCTTTATAAGAAACTCCGCACAGAGGCTTTCTTCCATATACCCTTCGCCTGAAGCGAAGGGTTTGGTTTTGATGCTCTGCGAGGAGAGGCTCGGGACCAAAAGCTATACGCATATCATTGAGCCTCAGTTTGAAGTGCCGGCAGGCTCCTTGATTGGACTTGAGGCGGACATGGAGCGCCTTGCGGCGGGTGAGCCGATACAGTACGTGCTCGGCTATGCCGATTTCTGCGGCAGACGTTTCAAGGTCAGTCCGGCGGTGCTCATCCCGAGACCGGAGACGCAGCAGCTCGTCTCCGAAGCCGTGAGCTTTTTGATGTCAAGGGAGAAGCCCTGCCGTGTGCTGGATCTCTGTACCGGGTCGGGCTGCATAGCATGGTCCCTATTCTGTGAAGTTCCCGGAACGGAGGTGGTGGCGGTGGACATATCCGAAGAGGCCCTCGGTATCGCTGGAGGCCAGTTCGAAGGCCCTTCTCCGCGTTTTGTCAAGGCGGACGTGCTCCTTGGAGGAGAGGGATTTGATGAAGGGACATTCGATTTGATCACGTGCAATCCCCCCTATGTGATGGAGTCCGAAAAGTCCGCGATGCGGAAGAACGTGCTTGATTATGAGCCTTCAGCCGCTCTTTTTGTGCCGGATTCAGACCCTCTGCTTTTCTATCGTGCGGTTTCGCGCTGGGGGAGGCGTTTTCTGCGTCCGGACGGAGAGGGCATAGTGGAGATCAACGAGTCTCTCGGGGAGCAGACGGAGGCCGTGTTCAAGGATGCCGGATACGGAAAAACTCAGATTATGCGCGATTTTTTCTCGAAATACCGCTTTGTGAAATTTTCAGCCTGAGCCGATGACCCCGCTCCGTAGCGCTACGAGAGTGATTTTTGCAATTCGGCATACTTAAACGATTGTTCTGCAATGCAATCGGATAAATCCTCCGAACTTTGCATCATGAAAAACTTTAAAAGAATCATTCTGCCGGCTCTCGTGCTGGCCGCCGCTTCCTGCGACAGGGGAGTACAGGACAATCCGACCCCTTCCATTCAGGGGGAGCTGACACTTTCCGACATGGCGAGGATAATCTCCGAACTTCCCATGGACAGGGAGAATCTTGAGGAGGTGCACAATGCCGTCAGCTCCTCTTCCGGCAACGGATATGACGAGGAGTATATGATGTCGGATCTTCTTTCAAGTCCCGGCTCTGGAGTCGGGGACGCTCTGCGGGGGACGAAAGCTCCGAGCTATGGACGGCCTATGCGTGACCTGCTGTCCGACTACTTCCATTCCCGCGCTCTCACCAGATCCGACGGGGCTGACGTTCAGGAATATCTTGACAACTTGTCTGCGTCGGACATCCAGATTTACTGGCCGTATTCGGAGTCGTGGGACGGGGAGAGTTTCCCGATAATCACCTTCGATCCGGGGCTCGGCGCCGAAAGCAATTATGGCTACGAGCTGCGCAAGAATGGGGATCGGCTGGAGGTGGCCGGGGAGGTTATTGTTACCGAAGAAACGGCTCGGGAGCGTCCTGTTTGGGTGCTGAATCGCAATTCCGACTCGACTTTCACTCCGCTGGAACTCTTCGAGTCTTCTTCCGGCTCCTGCGCGTCATCGCCCGAAGGAACCGGGGCTGAGGGCAAAGTTCTGCTGCTCCGCTCATTCAAGGCGCTCAAGAATTTTGACTCCTGGTTTGCCGGGGCCTCCGAGTTCTTTATCAAATGCGGGGCGGTGAACGGCTTCAGGGCAACCACCGACGAGGAGCTGAAGCTCTATACGCCTTCGGTGACGGACTTCCTGCTTGTGGTGAAGCGCAGTCAGGTAGGGTATTCCGTCCCGCTCAATACCGTATTGCTCACCGACTTCACCCCGCAGATGGAAAAGATCGCCTTTGCCATAATGGAAGATGACGGAGGCGAGGTCACGTCGTGGAAATGCGAGGCCGTGGTCAAGTACAAGTCCCGCTCCTACGGGTTCACTGTGGACATTCCATACAGGGACAAGGATGACATAGTGTGGCGGGGCCAGCTGTCGTGTGACTATCTCACTTCCGGACGTTTCGTAAGTGACAGATTCGGCGAGACGGAACTTACTTTTGAGCTTCGCTGACGCTCATCTCACAGGCCGCGCAGTCGAAGCCGAGGGCGAACTTTCTTCCGTTGTTGAGCAGATAAAGCGGGCCCGTTTTTGCGGCTCCCTGATATTTGGGGCACATTCCGAGCTCATAACGGATACAGTAGCGGCTCCGCATCAGTTCCCCTTCCTTGGCGGCGGACGGCCCCGGACGGATGTCGCTTCTGACCCTGTTTTCCAGCGGCCTTGATATGACGCTCAGGTTGTCGAGGTCTGAAGCTGTCAGCCTCCTCATGGAATTGATGACCGATGCGCTCAGCAGCGGGACAGAACGGCCGCTGACGGATATTTCCCCGACGCGAAAAGAATATGTCCCGCTATGTTTTGAGAGTTGCTCCCGGAGCATTGCGAGGGCCCGTTCTTTGTTGTCGGCGGCCTCGACATCCGCGCTGAAGCGGGAGTCGAGCGTCCTTCCGTCTTCTGTTTGCGCGTGGATGTCAATCACATAGCTCCCGTGAATATCGAGATTGAGCAGGACATCCATCTCCCGCTGGCATCTGGCGTTTTCAATCTCCTTTTCGAAGTCGGAGTTGAAGTTGCGATAGAGTGCGTCGCCCTCCTTCAGGCCCGGGACATCCTTGCTGCGGATATGAAGTCCCTCGCAGACATCTCCTCTGAAACCTGTGACGCCGCTCCTGGAAACGAAGGCGAATCCGTCGCCGTTGACGAGTTTCAGCCCCTTGACGGACGGGGAGATGGCTATGTCCATCGTGCGGTCGTTCCGCCGTATGATTCGCTGCACGGTTCCGATTCTCTCTCCCATCGACTTGGGTGCGTCCATGGAAGACCATTTCCCTCTTTTGCCGTCGAGAAAAAGCTGCGTGTATCCCCTGTTGAACGTTTTGGCGCTGTCCGGCCGGAAACCTCCCCGGACTTTCCCGAAAGAGGCTCGGCAGTAGAGTTCCGGGTGCTTCGCCACGAGGGCGTTGAGGGCGAGGTCGTATTCTCTGACGACGTTCTTGACATAAGAGACGTTCTTCAGCCGGCCTTCAATCTTGAAGGAGCTTACCCCGGCTTCGGACAGTTCTTCAAGCCTGTCTTTCAAATTGTAGTCCTTCAGCGAGAGCAGCGCTTTGTTGTGCACGAGCACTCTGCCGCTCTCATCGGCGAGGTCGTACAGGGAGCGGCATGCCTGGATGCAGTCCCCCTTGTCGGCGCTCCGTCCGTCGATTCTCTCGGACAGGCGGCAGACTCCGCTGTAGCATACGCAGAGAGCCCCGTGGACGAAGAACTCCACCTCGCACTTGACGGCGGAGCAGATTCTTCGGATCTGTTCGAGCGACAGCTCTCTTTCGAGAATAATCCGAGAGCAGCCGGCCTCTTCGAAAAGCCTTGCTCTGTGCTCATCCCTGATGGCGCACTGGGTCGAAGCGTGAAGAGGCAGGGTGATATCCGTCCAGCCGCATATCCGGCTGTCCCGTATGATGAACGCATCCGCCCCGGCCTCCTGGCAGAGGCGCATCTGGGCGTGTGCACATTCCGCTTCGTCATCGGAGAGCGTAGTATTGAAAGTCACAAAGACTCTTGCTCCGAAACGATGGGCGTAATCGCACAGCTGCGCTATGTCTTCGATGCTGTTGCCGGCGGCTTTTCTCGCTCCGAAGAGCGGACCCCCGATATATACGGCATCGGCACCGCAGTCGATGGCCGCGATGCCGATTTCTTTGTCCCTTGCCGGGGCGAGGAGTTCAAGACTCCGCATGGCTATTTGAGAGCGTCAAGCATTTTCTTGGCCTCGGCACCATACTGAGGGTCGCTTACGGCCTTGGCGTAGAACTCTTTGGCCTTGGCGTTGTTCTTGGCTCCCTGGTAGAGGGTCCCGACGATGTATGCTATCTGAGTCGCATTCTTCGCATTAGGAGCGAGCTCAAGATATTTCTCGAAATACTTGATGGCGTCGTTGTTCTTGCCGGAGATCTGAGAAGCCTGTCCGGCAATCTGGTAAGCCTGTGCGCTCTCCACATAGCCGTTGCTCTTCTCTGCGGCCGCTACTGCATCGGCGTAGCTCTTGGCCTTGAGTGCCGCTACGGATTCCTTGAGGTAGATGTTGCCAAGCTGTTTGTTTGCGGCTTTCTCCTGTCCGTTTGCTGCAGCCTGCTCAAGAGCGGCCTTCGCCTCTGCGGCATTGCCGGCAGCGTTGAGGGCCATGCCCATACGGAGTGCCGCGACACCGTTGGTCGGGTCGGCATCCACCACTTCCTTGTATGCGGAGGCTGCCTCAGCGTATTTTTTCGCATTGAGCAGAGAACCGCCCTTCTGCATGATTATCTGTGGAATAAGAGCCTTGGCCTGCTCCTCCACGCCTGCGTCGGCGTACTTCTGTGCCACCTCCGCTGCGGTCTTGAGGCCCGCCACTGCGCCGTCGTAGTCAGATGCCTTTGCCAGATCTTTGGCTATGGAAAGATACAGATCCGGGATTACTCCCTTGCAGTTGTCAGCGACTTCCTTGCCTTCATCCCCGAGGGCGGTCGCCTGGTTGTATGCCTGCTCGAACGCCTTGAGGGCTGTTGTCTTGTCTCCGGAAGAGAGGGCTTCTGCTCCGGTGTTGTACAATTCCGTAATCTGAGCGAGATCCTGTGCGTTCAGAGAGCCCAATGCCAGAGCCGCAGCGATGAAGGAAGCGAAAATTTTTTTCATATGCATATTATGAATTTAATTGTTTTCCGAAAGCGCAAATATAATAAAAAAGTCCTACTTTTGTAATGGAGAAGCGTATTATTAATGAGAAGGCATTTCAATATCTGCCTTGTCCTGCTCATGCTGTCTGCAGTGGTGCACGGACAAGCGCTGTCGTCCCTCGGTATTCCGAAAGAGATAACACTTGGGAGGCTTCCGGACGGGATTGACTTTTATCTCGTGACCAACGCCGACCGGAAAGGTTTCGCCGATTTCGCTCTCGTAAGGAAGTCCGCATACGATGAAGCCAAGGACCGTGCAGCACTTGATTCTCTGCCGCATTTCGGTTCCCGCCGGCCATATCTCTTCCTTTCCGACAACGGGGCCGGATATTCCGCATCGGGGCACGTCTCCTCCCGTCAGGACGCCACGTTGTTCTCTTTTCAGGACATCCCGGTTTATGAGCAGAGCGTGGCGGATTCCACGATACTTATGCTGATGGACATTGCCGCGCGTTCGCGCGCTCCGCAGGCCATCATCGTCAGCGGCGACATCAATCCCGACAAGATAAAGGAGAGGCTCAACCTGCTCTCCATGACGGTTCCCCGATTATATCCCGACACGGGAGGGAGTTCGTATGTCTGGGCCCCGCGCGATTCGCTGGTGCTTCTTGCGAGCATCAACAACACCTCCGACGTCGCGTCCATCCATGCCGTCTATACGGCCGCCCGCCTGCCGCGCGAGAGGATGAACACCCTGCAGCCGCTTGTGGGCAGGGCGTATGCCGATATTCTCGGCTACATCGTGAGCCGCAGGGTGGAAAGGGATTTCCGAAGCCGGGGCATTCCGCTGGCGGACGTGGAATACCGCTATTTTGACAGTGCGAGCGGCTCGGGAGATGAACGCTACATGTTTTCCGTCTACACTTCCTCCTCCTGTCTTGATATGGCGACGGAGCGTTTTTCGGCCGTCCTTTCAACCATAGACAAGCAGGGCGTGAGCCCGGCCGAGTATCAGGACGCCAAGTCCAGGCTCGTATCCGAATCCAAACGAGAAGAAGGGGGGAGGCAGACCGACAACAGGGAATATGTGGCCAGATGCACCTCCGCCTACCTTTACGGGGCCGGCCTTGAGCGTTCCGCCGCAGCCGGGAAAGTGCTTGCCTCCCGCAGCCTCCCCTCGGAGCTGGATCTCGAGCTTTTCAACACCTATGCCGGAGCCCTTCTGGATTCGGCCGAGAACCTGACGCTGCGTTTCGACACTCCATACAGCGGGGCGGACAGGGAAATCCTGCGCGGTGTGTTCAATGCCGCCTGGTCGGAGGCGAAGCCCGACGAGAGCGCATACAAGGAGGACTTCGGCGACACTTTGAGCCTGTTCTCCCCCAAAGGCAAGGTCAAGCTGCGCAGCGATGCGCTTGAACCCATATCCGGAGGACGTCTGTGGACCTTTTCCAACGGGGTCAAGGTGCTCTACAAAAAAACGGACATAAAGGGGGAGTTCCAATATACCCTTATGCTGCGCGGGGGAGTCGCCTCGGTTCCTTCTCTGCGAAGCGGGGAAGGGGCTTTCGTCGGCGACATGCTGGGTCTGAGCCGGGTGGCGGGCCTGAGCGGCCCGGATTTCCGTGCGATGCTTGAGGCCAACGGCATCACCATGTACGGACGCGCGAACGTCTCCGACCTGCGAATCGGCGGAATCGCCCCCAAATCCAAGCTCAACCTGCTCCTGCGTTCGCTTCTGTCCGTGGCCGACAAGCGTGTTCCGGACAGGTCCGAGTTTGAATATTACAAGGCCTCCGAGCGCCTGCGCATCGATATGGGAGCGCTTTCTCCGCGCAATGTCAATTCGTTGATGGATAGCATTATGCGTCCGGATTACTACTACACCGAGCGAAAGTTCCTCTCCAATCTCGGGGACGATCTTCCGGAGCGTGCGGAGAAGTATTTTGACTCCCTTTTCTCCAAGATCAACGACGGCCTGCTCGTTCTGAGCGGAGATCTCGATGAGGAGGAGCTCAAAAAAGAACTTTCCAGAACGCTCGGCGGATTCCGCACGCAGAAGAGATTCGCGCAGCGTCCGCATATCTCCAGCCGTCTCGCTTCCGGTTCGGTGACATATATCGTCGAGTCCGGCGCGGGTCTGGTCGGAGGCGGAGAGATAGGGGTAAATGTCGGGATGGCCGCCGCCGTGCCGTTCAACATCGAGAACTACATGTCTTTCAAGATGGCTGAAGCCATTCTGCACAAGGAACTCACGAAGGCTCTCGCTCCCGTGGGCGCCTATCTTGAGATGAGCGACCGTCTGGAGGTGTTCCCGTCGGAGCGCTTCTCGCTCTATGTCAATTGTCACCCTTGCCGGAGTTCCGGGCTGCCGCTGTCCGTGGAGGCGGCCGATCCTCTCAAGATTCTGGAGGCCATAAGACCGGTGCTGTCATCCATTTCGTCCATTGAGATTGCCCCGAAGGAGCTGGATGTCTATAAAGAAGTGATACTCAATTCATACGGAGCCGACCTCAAAGATATGGACAAGCTCGTCGACAAGGTGCTCACCCGTTACAGCGACGGCAAGGATCTGGTGAGCGGATATGAGAACGCCGTGCGAGGCGTGACGGTGGAGGACGTGAAGAAAATCCTTGCCGCGCTTCGCGACGGCGCGGAGGTGGAATATGTCATAATCTGATGGGAAAGAGAAGATTCGGAACGATAGTTCAAATAGGCGACATCCTCGTGTCCGAGGAGGTGGTGACGGAGTTTTTCGCCTGCGATTACGCCAAATGCCGAGGGGCCTGCTGCATCATAGGAGACAGCGGCGCCCCCATGGAGGAGGACGAGCCGGAGCTCATGGAGAGGGAGTACCCGGAGTTCAAGGACCTGATGCGTCCGCAGGGACGGGAAGCCGTCGAGAAGAAGGGCTTTTTCGAGATAGACAGGGATGGAGACATCGTCACTCCGCTGGTGGACGGCTCCTGCGAATGCGCATACTGCCACTTCGGGCAGGACGGCGAGTGCCTCTGCGCCATCGAGAAACGGGGGCTCCGCAAGCCGGTCTCCTGCTCTCTGTACCCCATAAGGGTGACGCGTCTTACAGGAGGGGGGCTCGCCCTCAACCTGCATCGTTGGGAGATATGCTCCGACGCCTTCGAGAAAGGGCGCAGGGAGCATGTGAGGGTCTATGAATTCCTCCGCAAACCTTTGACGGAGCGTTTCGGCGTGGAGTTCTACGAAGCCTTGTCAGCTGCCGCTAGACATCTTCTTCACGATTAGCCGCTTCCACTCCCGCCGCGATTCTCACCGTGTCCTTGGTGAGCCCTTCCAGTTCAAGTCCGGCGGCGATATGGCGCACCGTTATCCGGTCCTCGTACATCTTGACAAGTCTGGAGAAAGGCGATCTCTTGACATAACAGGAACTCTCTCCGTCCTGCTGCTCCAGCTTGTAGCCGAGCCTTTCCATAACCTCGCCCAGAGCGCTGTCGGCCTCCTGCGGAGTACCGTAAAAATGAGCGGTGCGGGTGGAGAAGCCGAACTTCGGATATATCGCCGCGAATACCGCCATCATGAGGGCGATCTGCCAGAGGGAATCGTAGCCGTTAACGAATATCTTGGAGATGTCGCTCTCCACGAAGCCGGCCGTCACGAGTATCACGATGATCAGTGTCAATATTACAACGAGGTACACGAAGTACTTCAGGGAGCGCATAATGTATTTCATATCGGCAAAAGTAGCATAATATTTGCTAATTTTGCCGGATGTAATTAAAAAACGACAGATTATGGAAAGAGAAGATCCGCTTGAGAAACTTGAACGCAAGGAAAACGAAAAGAAAGCCAATGGCAATCTCAAGGCAGTGATGATCGCCCTGATTGTCGCAGCCGTCGTGCTTGCCGTCGCCCTTGTCTGTGTCCTGACTTCCAAGAACAGGCTGGTCGGACAGCTGAACGATGAGAAAAGGGATCTTACGGAGCAGATTCAACTGCTCCAGAATGACTACGAGAGTCTTTCCTCCGACTATGACAGCATCAACGCCCAGCTGGATTCGTCCAGAGAGGAGGTCGCCCAGCTCGTTGAGAGAGTAAAGAAGACGGAGGCCACGAACCGCGTCAAGATCCGTCAGTACCAGAAGGAACTCGGAACTCTGCGCTCCATAATGAAAAGTTATATCGTCCAGATAGATTCCCTCAACACCCTCAATCACAAGCTTACAGCCGAGGCCGCCAGCGCACGTAGGGAGGCTGCGGCAAGCAAGAAGCTCAACGCCGAGCTCTCCCAGCAGGTGGAGGATTTGACAGGGCGCGTGAGTGCCGGGGCAGTGCTCAAGGCGAGAGGAGTGAAACTTGAAGCCTACAACGGCAACGACAAGATCACCGACCGCAGCAGCCGGGTGTCAAGGCTCCTCGTGACGCTGAGCCTTCTCGAGAACGAGCTTACGCCGAAAGGTCCGGTCCGCGTATATGTGAGAGTTACCGATCCGGACGGCAATCTGCTGACCGACGGCCGTGAAACCAGTTTCACCGTAGGCGAGGAAACCCTCCAGGCCACGGCATCGCGAGAAGTGGATTATCAGGGAGCTGAAGTGGAGATGGGCATCTATGTAAACAACATCCCGTCATTCCACAAGGGCGTTTACACCATGCAGGCCTATACCGCCCAGGGACAGATCGGTTCGGCTGAACTTCTGCTCAGGTAGCGGATGATTTATATCCACGTCCCGTTCTGCCGCAGTTTCTGCATTTATTGCGACTTCTATTCGGAGTTGTCATGCGGACGGAAAGGGGATGTCCTGATGGCCCGGTATGCCGACGAACTCTGCTCCGAGATTGAAAGGAGGCGCGGCGAAATCGAGGGCACGCTTGGACTCAATACCTTGTATATTGGAGGCGGCACCCCGTCGGTGCTGCCTCTTCCTGTGCTTGAGAAAGTCATCGGCAGTCTCGGATATGGGCCGTTCGAGGAATTTACCGTTGAGGTGAACCCGGAAGACATTGTGGAGAAGGGACAGAGTTATGTGCGCTCTCTGCTCGCCCTCGGAGTGAACAGGGTCAGTATGGGCGTTCAGTCTCTGGATGACGGGATTCTGCGCTGGATGCGCCGTCGTCACGATGCCGGGGCGGCCCGTGAAGCCTTCCGGCTGCTCCGTTCATCCGGGGTTGAGAACATCAGCGTGGACATCATCTTCGGCTTCCCGTCCCTAAAGGAAGAAATTTTGCGTGGAACTTTGTCTGAAATCATATCTTGGGGGCCCGAGCACGTTTCCGCCTACCAGCTCAGCGTAGAAGACGGGAGCGCTTTGGCCGTCCTCGCCTCCGAAGGGAAATTCTCCGAGGCTTCGGAGAATCTGTGCGCGGAGCAGTACCGGCATATTTGCCGGGAGCTCTCCGGTGCCGGATATGAGCATTACGAAATTTCCAACTGGGCCCTTAATGGCCGCAGGGCCGTGCACAATTCGGCATATTGGACGCGGCGGCCATATATCGGGCTCGGCCCCGGGGCGCATTCCCTCGACGGGAAGAGGCGCAGCGCCAACAGTCAGGCTCTTACGGGCTGGATGTCTTCCGTTGAAACTCTGACTCCGCCGCAGGAGAGGGAGGAGCGGATAATGCTCGGCTTGCGCACGTCGGAAGGCATCCCGGAGTCGCTGTGCGAGCCGGAGACCATCGACAGGCTCGTCCGGGAAGCTGCGCTCATCCGCGAGGGCGACAGGGGCCGCGTCCGGATTCCGGAGGAGCGCTTTTTCGTCTCTGATGCCATAATAGAAGAATTGATATAATTCACCGAAAATGAAAAAGATAAAGAACCCTTACCTTGACCTCCGCGACGAGGGGTACAACTGCTTCGCCTGTTCCCCCTGGAACGAGCGCGGCCTCAAGATGCAGTTCTGGGAAGACGGAGAGGACGTGGTGTCGCTCTGGCATCCGTCGCCCGATTATCAGGGCTGGACGAATACCCTCCACGGCGGCATTCAGGCCACTCTGATTGACGAGGTGGGCGGCTGGTATGTCACCCGCAGGCTGCAGACCGCCGGAGTCACCGTCAGGCTCAACCTGCGCTACCGCAAGAGTGTCCCGGTAGGGGACGACATCACTCTCGAGATCCGTGTGCGTCTTAAGGAGATGAAGCATAATATGGCCGTGATGGAGGGCAGCATAAGCTGCGGGGGCGAGGTCTGCACTGTGGCGGAGATCGTCTACTGCACCGTCCCGCAGGACAAGGCCCGCGAGGAGTTCCATTTCAGAGGCTGCGAACTCGAAGAGGAAGGGGAATGAACACGCGAATTGTAATACTTGACTTCGCCGAACTCGCGGAGCCGGTGGGATGAAATTAAGGATAAACGAAGCGCAGACGGCCCTCGGAGTGGAGATTGAGCATCCCGGCGGCGACGGCCTTGGCGGCGGAGAGGTCGTGCAGGCGGCAGTTGCCGCACTCGTCGGGGCGCGTGCCCGGGATCTCGCCTTCATATTCCGCGACGAAGCGGAACATTCCCATCACGGCCTCTACAAGCTTCTCATACCGGGGAGTGTGAACTTCATAGTCTCCATCTACGATGAGGTAGAAGCCGGTCAGGCAGCCCATAGGGCCGAAGTAGATGATATCGTCTTTCCATCCGTCGAGGTTGCGAAGATACGTAGCTCCGAGATGCTCTATGGTATGCGCCGCCTCCGGGGTCATGGCGGGTTCGACGTTGGGGCGTTTCACCCTGATGTCGATGGTGGTGGCTGTTTCACCGCCGAAGCTGTCCTTGCGGGATATGTATATCCCCTGTGTGAGCAGGTTGTGGTTGACCTGAAATGATGCTATCTTTTCCATTTTCTGATTGCTGAGGTTTTTTCTCTGAGCCAGACGGAAATCTCCTGCGGAAGGAGGGGCCCGAGAGTGGTGAATACCCTTTCGTTGTAATTGTTGAGCCACTCCAGCTCGTCATCGGAGAGCAGGTCGGCTTCTATGGCCGAGGTGTCGAAGTGGCAGAGGGTGAGCGGCTCGAAGCGGAGCCAGCTGCCGAATTCGTTGCTCCCGGCATCCATGCACAGAAGCAGGTTTTCGTGCCTTACACCGTGTTTCCCCTCCCGGTAGATTCCTGGCTCGTCCGACACTATCATCCCCGCCTCAAGCGGGGTGGGGTTGAGGTTCTGCCGGATGTCCTGCGGTCCTTCGTGGACTCCGAGGAAAAATCCTATCCCGTGTCCCGTTCCGTGCCCGAAATTCCTCTTGCTGCGCCACAGCGGCTCCCGTGCGAGCGCGTCTATCCTGCATCCCGGAGTCCCTTCCGGGAACACGGCCATGGCGAGGGCGACGTGGCCCTTGAGCACGAGGGTATAGTCCTCACGCTCGAGAGCCGTACATTTTCCGAGAGGCACCGTGCGCGTGATGTCAGTCGTGCCGAGCGTGTATTGGCCTCCGGAATCGCAGAGGTACAGTCCGCAGTCTTTCAGAAGCGGAGCCCCCTCTTTCGGTGTGACGTAGTGGGGGAGCGCAGCTCCGGGGCCATAGGCCGAGATTGTCTCGAAACTGTCTCCCCGATATTCCTCGATGTCCGCGCGCAGGCTTCCGAGCTTGACGGCGGCATCGTGCTCATCTATCTCCAGCCCCGCCTCCACTGATTTTTCCAGCCAGTAGAGGAACCTTTCCATCGCCAGGCCGTCCTTGATGTGGATTTCTTTCATCGCCTCAATCTCGAAATCGTTCTTGACGGCTTTCCACATCCCCACGGGGCTCGTTCCGTCCACAAGGGCCGTCCCTCTGGCGTCAAGGCCGGAGAAGATGTTGAAGTTGAGGCTTGAACGGTCTATGAACAGGCGCCCGCTGATTTCATCCCCCACATAGTCGATGTCCGTATAGGGCAGGATTTCAATCCCTTCGGCGGAAAGAATGCTGAGGCTCGCCTGTGTCAGGGGGTCTTCCTCCCCGCCTTTCAGAACGTACCAGAACACCTTTCCCTCGCTTATGAGCAGGTAGCTGATGACCAAAGGGTTATACTCTATGTCTGAGGCTCTCACATTCAGAGTCCAGGCGATTTCGTCAAGCGAAGAGAGCAGAATACCCTCATAGCCGTTGTCCCGCAGAAAGGAGCGGACTCTTTCGATTTTTGAAGCCCTGACTTCCCCCGTATGTACCGTAAAAATCGGGGTCTGCGGTATCGGGGGCCTATTGTCCCAGAGGCGGCTCAGAATATCCGGGACGCTTATCACGGAGCCCGGAAGGCTCGCCGCAAAGCTCGTACTTGTGCAGAAACCGTCCACCGCCACGATGCCGTCATCGCCGAACTGGCTCCCGAGCCATTCCGGGATGAGCACCTGTCCGGGAACCCTTGTCTTGTGCAGCTCCACTCCGCTGCCTTCCAGCTGAAGCTTCGCCTGGATGAAATATCGGCTGTCGGTCCAGAGCCCGGCGTGATCCGCCGTGATGACGACGTCCCCGGCCTCGCCGGTGAAGCCGCACAGCCACTCCACCTGTTTCCACCTCTCGGCAGGATATTCGCTGTTGTGCGGGTCGGAGCCGGTGATCACCACCGCGTCCCATCCCTTGGAGCGCATCATTTCGCGCAGCGCTCCTATTCTGTCGGTATAGATGCTCATTTTTTCGATGATAATTATGGACAAATATACTATTTTTGCCCCTTATGAGAATCGGAAACATAGATCTTGGAGAGAAACCGCTGTTTCTGGCTCCGATGGAGGATATCACGGACGCCTCTTTCCGCCTGCTCTGTAGAGAACAGGGCGCGGATATGGTCTATACCGAGTTCATTCCCTCCGACGGGCTTATCCGGGATGCGTCCAAGGCTCTCGCGAAGATGCGAACCTTCGAGCAGGAGGCCCCGGTGGGGATACAGATATACGGACATATCCCCGAATCGATGGTGGATGCGGCCAGGATGGCCGACCGTGCGGTGGAACTCGTGGGCGGCCACGGGGCCGACGTGATTGACATCAACTTCGGCTGTCCGGTGACCAAGATTGCCGGACGCGGCGCCGGGTCCGGGATGATGCGCTATCCCGACAAGATGGTCGCAATCACCAAGGCCGTGGTGGATGCCGTGGGCAAGCCGGTCACCGTCAAGACCCGTCTGGGCTGGGACGAGAACTCAAAGATAATAGTGGAACTTGCCGAGCGCCTGCAGGATGCGGGCATCAGTGCGCTGACCGTACACGGCCGCACGCGCTGCCAGATGTACAAGGGGGCGGCGGACTGGACTCTCATCGGAGAAATCAAGAACAACCCCAGGATGCACATCCCCGTCATCGGCAACGGTGACATCACTGACGGGCCGTCAGCCGCGGCCGCCTTCGACAGGTACGGGGTGGACGGAATAATGATAGGCCGCTCCACGTTCGGCCATCCGTGGATATTCAGGGAAATAAAATATTTTCTCGAACACGGCGAGAAGATGCCGGAACCGTCCGTGCGGGAGAAGGTGGAGCTGGCCAGGCGTCATCTGTCCCTGTCCCTTAATCACAAGGGCGAGCCCCGGGGCATCTACGAGATGCGCAGGCATCTGTCCTGCTATTTCAAGGGACTTCCGGATTTCAAGGAGACGAGGATGAAGATGGTGACCACTCTCGATGCGGGCGAACTCTTTTCGATTTTGGATTATATTTGCGAGCGATATGACGATTGACAGGATTCTGCTTTTTCCGTACTACCTGAGCCTCAAGCTCAGGGACGGCTTCTATAAAAAACGCACGGACAGCTTGTTCACTCCGGAAGTGCCTTCGGTGTGTGTCGGGAACGTCACGGCCGGCGGAACGGGAAAGACCCCGCATGTGGAGATGATTCTGCGGATGCTTCTCGAAAGCGAAGAGTGGAAAGACAGGCACGTAGCCATGCTGTCCCGGGGCTATATGCGTGAGAGCAAGGGCTTTCAGCAGGTCGTGGCGGATGGGGGCGCGGCGCTTTTCGGAGATGAACCCGTGCAGATAAAAAAGAAATTTCCGGAGGTTACGGTGGCCGTGGACAAAAACAGGGTTGAGGGATGCACTCTCTTGTGCGACCCGTCCAAGCTTGATGCCAGACGCCATTCCAAGTGTTGGAACAGAGATTTCCCGGCCGCGGAATATATAGTGCTGGATGATGCCTTCCAGTATCGTAAGCTCCGCCCCGCTCTCAATGTGGTGCTTGTGGATTGGAACCGGCCTGTCTCCCGTGACAGACTCCTCCCCTTTGGGCGCCTGCGCGACCTCAGGGAGAGGATTTACGATGCCGACGTGCTGATTGTGACCAAGTGTCCTCCGGGCCTTGACGACAACGACAAGGCGTCATTCGCGACCTCGCAGGGCTTCGTATCCTACGATTCCGCCTCGTGCAGCGCCGTCTGTCCGGACGGCAGGACGCTGACGCTGCTTTTCTCCTGCATCAGCTACGCTCAGATTTACGGTGCTTTTCCGGAGACCGACGCCCGCTACGTATATGCCAGAAAAGCCATTATGGTCAGCGGCATAGCCAAGGACACACCGCTGCGCAACTATCTGAGCGACTTTTACAAGATAGCGAAGAGGTTCTGCTTCCCGGATCATCACAAGTACGGCTGGTCCGATATCAACGCCATAAAGTCCGCTGTCCTGAAGAATCCTACCGCCGCCGTCATAACCACCGAGAAGGACATGCAGAGGCTTCTTGATTTCAGCGGAATGCCCTCGGAGATCAGGCAGAGGCTGCTCATCGCCCCGATAGAAGCAAAATTCCTCTCCGAAAGGGAGAGGAACATATTCTGCGAAAAGATTACGGGCCTTAAGGCTAGACGGTCATGATGTCTTTTTCCTTGGCGGAGACGAGGTCGTCCAACGCCTTCACCTTTTTGTCGGTGATTTTCTGAATTTCGGCCTCCGCCTCCTTCTGGGTGTCTTCCGGGAGTCCGTCATTCTTCTGGGCTTTCTTCAGCAGCTCCATGCCGTCCCGGCGTGCGTTGCGCACCACGATTTTGGCATTTTCACCTGCGCCCTTGGATTTCTTGATAAGTTCCTTGCGGCGGTCTTCCGTCAATGCCGGCACGGCGCAGCGGATCACTTCGCCATTGTTCTGCGGCGTGAACCCGAGGTTCGCGTCGATGATAGCCTTTTCGATTTTCGGAATCAATTTCTTCTCCCAAGGCTGGATGGCCAAAGTTCTGGCATCCGGAGCGGAAACTGAGGCGACCTGCGGCACAGGTGTCGGGGTGCCGTAATAATCGACCATGACATTGTTGAATATCAAGGTGTTGGCTTTGCCTACCCTGTATGTTTTGAGGTCTTCCTCAAGGAAGCGCACGGCCTCATCCATCTTGGATTCGGTCTGCTTGACGATTTCGATAGCTTTATCTGTCAACATTTTCTGATGTGTTTATGCGTGTACCGTGGTGCCGATTTTCTCGCCATTGAGAACTCTGGCCAGATTGCCGCTCTCCTCTATATTGAATACGATTATGGGAACCGGACCCTGTTCGCAGAGGGCGAATGCCGTAGCGTCCATTACCTTCAAGTGATCCGAAAGGGCCTTTGTGAAAGTGAGCTCCTCATATTTGACGGCATCCGGCTGTTTTTCGGGGTCGGCCGTATAGACGCCGTCCACACGGGTGCCCTTGAGCAGTGCGTCCGCTCCGATTTCAAGAGCCCGGAGTGCGGCGCCTGAATCAGTGGTGAAGAATGGATTGCCGGTGCCTCCCGAGATGAGCGCCACACCGCCTCTTTCAAGCAGCTTCACGACATCTTCTCTCCTATAATAATGGGCGATCGGGGTCATCGGTGTGGCCGTGAAGACTTCCGCTTCGAGACCTTCGGAGCGGAGCGCACAGGCGAGTCCCAGAGAATTGATGACCGTGGCGAGCATCCCCATGCGGTCTCCCGTGATTCTGTCGAAGCCCGAACCCAGACCCTGCAGCCCGCGGAAGATGTTGCCGCCGCCGTTGACTATGGCTATCTGATGTCCGGCTTTCGCCGCCTCGGCTATCTCCTTCGCGTATCTTATCAGGCTTTCCGAATCAATACCCTTGCCCGACGGGCCTCCGAGGCTTTCGCCGCTAAGTTTCAGCAATACTCTCATATATGAACGTTTGAATAACAAATGTATTTGAAAATTATGAAACTTGCAAGATTAGAACTATATTTGCGAACCCGTAAAACGATTAATTATTGTAACAATGTTCATATTCAGTTCTTCAATCGGCAAGAAATTCATTCAGGCGGTGAGCGGAGCTTTCCTTATTCTGTTTCTGCTCCTGCATGGCACCATCAACTTCTTCTCCGTAATCGATTCGTTCACCGGCAAGTTCGGTGTCGCGGCGGCGGATGAGAGCCTCTTCAGCGCAGGCGACGGTCTCTTCAAGCTCGGCTGCGACTTCATGTCCACCCCCGTGATTTCGATCATGGTTCCGATTCTGGCTCTCGGTTTCCTCGTGCACATCGTTTACGGATGCTGGCTTACCGCCAAGAACATTTCCGCCCGCGGAGGGTACAAGCGTTATGAGGTCGCCTCAAAGGCTGCCGCCGACTCTTGGTCCGCACGCAACATGTTCGTGCTCGGTATCGTGATTCTCGGCATCCTTTTCTTTCATCTCTTCCATTTCTGGGCGAAGATGCAGCTTCCCGAGATGTTCGGAGTCGGCAATTACGAGAACAATCCGTATCTTCTGCTGACGACCGTGTTCGGAAACTGGTGGGTGCTTGCGATATACCTCTGCTGGTTTGCGGCCATCTGGTTCCACCTCACGCACGGATTCTGGAGCATGTTCCAGACCGTCGGTTGGGACGGCAGCATATGGTTCAAGCGCATCAAGGTGATAGGTGTCATCGTGGTGTCCCTGATATGCCTGCTCTTTGTTTCCGTGGCCGTCAACGCCTTCATACAGGCCAATTTCATAGCCTGAGGAAAAGGAAGTTTTTGATTTGACAAAATATTTACGTATCTTTGCGACCCCTATTTTGTGTAGGGATCGCAATTTTTATTAACTATTTTAAGATCAAGACAGTGGACACACAAAGCTACAAGACAGTATCGCTCAATGCGGCGACTGTGGACAAGAAGTGGGTTGTCATTGACGCGACAGATCTCGCGCTTGGTCGTCTTGCGTCCCGTGTGGCGCTTGTCCTTCGCGGCAAGACCAAGCCGGGCTACACTCCTCACGTGGACTGCGGTGACAACGTCATCGTCGTCAATGCGGAGAAGGTCGCTCTCGGCGGCAAGAAGATGACCGATCGTGTTTACGTTCGTTACACCGGATATCCGGGAGGACAGCGTTTCACGACTCCTAAGGAGATTCTCGCGACCAGACCTGCGGAACTTGTCAGGAGAGCAGTGAAGGGTATGCTCCCTAAGACACGTCTCGGTGCAGATCTCATCAACAACCTGTACGTTTACGCAGGTCCTGAGCATCCGCATCAGGCACAGACCCCGAAAGAAATTAAGTTGGACGAAATTTAAACAGAGCAAATGGAACAGACACACGCCCTTGGAAGACGTAAATCAGCTGTGGCTCGCGTTTATCTCACTCCCGGCAAAGGCAACGTCACGATCAACGACCGCGCTCTTGAGGTTTACTTCCCTCTCGAGTCTCTCCAGTATATCGTGAACCAGCCGTTTGAAGTTACCGGCACTCTCGGCCAGTTCGATGTCAAGGTCACCCTCGTGGGCGGCGGCATCAAGGGACAGGCCGAAGCGGTTCGCCTCGGTATCTCCAGAGCCCTGAGCGAGCTTGACAGAGAAGCATACCGCGCTGCGCTCAAGTCTGCCGGTTTCCTCACCCGCGATTCCCGCGAAGTTGAGCGTAAGAAGCCTGGTCAGCCTGGTGCACGTCGCCGCTTCCAGTTCAGCAAACGTTAGTTTATCGCTGATTACGGCACAGCCCGGTTTGAAACCGCTCCCCCTGAGGAGGGTTGCCGTGCTGCGGAAAAGGCCGGAGACCGCACTTCGCGTTACTCCGCCTTGAAGAAAAGAGACCCCGGAAGGGGACAGTTTACAAAAACAGAAACAAACAAATGTCAAGAACAAATTTCCAGGAATTGCTTGATGCAGGCGTACACTTCGGCCACCTCGCCAGGAAGTGGAATCCTAAGATGGCTCCGTATATCTTCGATCAGAAGAACGGCATCCACATCATAGACCTGCACAAGACCGTCGGCAAAATAGACGAGGCGGCCGAGGAGATGAAGCAGCTCGCCAAGTCGGGCCGCAAGATTCTTTTCGTCGCTACCAAGAAACAGGCGAAGGACATCGTCAAAGAGAAGGCTGCAGAAGTCAATATGCCTTCCATCACCGAGCGCTGGGCAGGTGGTATGCTTACCAACTTCCCTACCATCCGCAAGGCCATCAAGAAGATGTCCGTCATCGACAAGATGAAAGAGGACGGGACTTTCGACAAGCTCGCCAAGAGGGAGCGTCTTCAGGTTGACCGCCAGAGGGCGAAACTCGAGAAGAACCTCGGCTCCATCCGTGACATGAGCCGTCTTCCGTCCGCACTTTTCGTGGTTGACGTACAGAAAGAGGCAAACGCAGTCAAAGAGGCGAATCGTCTCAATATTCCGGTATTCGCAATGGTTGATACTTGTTGCGATCCTACCCCTATTGATTATGTGATACCGGCAAATGACGATGCCGTGAACTCCATCGACTACGTTGTGAGCATACTGTGCAAAGCCATAGAGGAAGGTCTTGCCGAGCGCAAGCTTGAAAAGGACAAGGAAGCCTCCGAGGAAGTCGGCGAAGAGAAGCCGGCCGCCGCCCGCAAGCTCCGCTCCCGCAAGGGCGGTCCGAAGGCGGACGAAGCAGAGGAGAAGTCCGAGTAAGTTCCATTTAAAGAAAAAGATACGATTATGGCAATTACAGCAGCAGACGTAATGAAGTTACGTAAAATGACTTCTGCGGGAATGATGGACTGCAAGAAGGCTCTCGAAGAGGCCGCAGGCGACTTCAACAAAGCCGTCGACATCATCCGCGAGAAAGGAAAACTTGTGGCCGCCAAGAGGGCTGACCGCGAGACTTCCGAGGGTGCGGTGAAAGCGCGCGTGTCCGGAGGCAAGGGCATCCTCGTATGCCTTGGCTGCGAGACCGATTTCGTGAGCCGCAATGCGGATTTCCAGAATCTCGCCGAGGCTATCGCTGACGTGGCCATCGCACAGTGCCCTGCCGATCTTGAGGCCCTCAAGGCCTGCAAGATGGCTGACGGCTACACCGTACAGGAGGCCGTCGAGGCTCAGACCGGAAAGACCGGAGAGAAGCACGTACTTGCTTACTATGCTCTTGTGGAGGCTCCTTTCGTGGCGCAGTACATCCACAAGATCAACGGCAAGCTCGGCGCCCTCGTCGGTTTCAGCAAAGAGATTCCGGAAGAGCTTGCGAAGGGAGTGGTCATGCAGGTCGCATCCATGAATCCTATAGCTGTCTCAGCCGATGACTGCCCTAAAGAGGTGCTCGACAACGAGTATCAGGTGGCTGTTCAGAAGACCAAGGAGGAGCAGGTGCAGAAAGCCATTGATGCGGCGCTCAAGAAGGCCGGCATCAACCCTGCCCATGTGGACAGCGAGGATCACATCGAGTCCAACACTTCCAAGGGCTGGCTTACTCCGGAGCAGGCTGCGCAGGCCCGCGAGATCATCAAGACGGTGGGCGAGCAGAAGGCTGCCAACCTGCCTGAGCAGATGATTGAGAACATTGCGAAGGGACGCGTGCAGAAGTTCCTCAAGGAGCAGACGCTTCTCGAGCAGGAGTATCAGATGAGTGACGAGAAGGTTTCCGTAAAGGATGCCCTTGCCGCAGCAGACAAGGATGCCAAAGTCCTTTCATTCAAGCGCTTCTCACTGAACGACTAGTATTTTAGAATGTTTTTCGTGAGAGGGATGTCCGCGTGATGCGGGTGTCCCTCTCTTTCTTGTATGTGGGTTTCAATCGCGCCGGAGCAGCACTATGGCCCAGACTTCACAACCCTCGCCCCTGCCCACGAAGCCCAGGCGCTCCGTCGTGGTCGCCTTGATGCTTACCGCAGAAGAATCCGTTCCCAGTATCCGGGCAAGTTCTTCCCGCATCAGCGGGACGTAGGCGGCGAGTTTGGGGGCCTGAAGGGCTATGGTGATGTCGGCATTGCCGACGGCCCAGCCGTCTTTCCGTATCATGGACATCACTCTCTCAAGCAGGCGGCGGCTGTCGATTCCGGCGAAGTCGGGGGAGGAGTCGGGGAAGTGTTTCCCTATGTCCCCGAGGGCCAGGGCCCCGAGGATGGCGTCGCACAACGCATGAATCGCCACGTCTCCGTCCGAGTGGGCCACGAAACCGAAGTCCGACTTTATGTCTATTCCTCCAAGACGCATCGGCAGTCCTGCGGAAAGCGCGTGTACATCGTATCCCTGTCCTATCCTTATGTCCATAAGGACAAAAATAGAAACTGTTTCGGAGAAATCCGAAAACAATTTCTTAATTTTGCGGCTTATGGGATTATTCAGTTTTTTCGGAGAAAACGAGCACAGGGTCTTCAACTACCGCCCGATTTACTTTGACCGCGAGGAGGATGAGCGCAAGCGCAAATTCGGAGCCGTGGACGGGACGAAGGACAAAGAGAAGAAGGAAGGTGTCTATGTGCCGGGCTCATATATAAAGGGCTCTCTGCGGGACGGCCATTATCAGCGCACCCGCACCCACATGAAACGCACGCAGACCATCATCGGCATCATCACGATGATTCTCATCTGCGCCGTGCTCTTCTTCATAGCCAAATTCTACGCGCTTCTCTAATGGGCAGGCTCAAGGTTCTTCCTGCGCAGATTGCCAATATGATTGCTGCCGGGGAAGTCGTGCAGCGTCCCGCATCCGTTGTCAAGGAGCTGATGGAAAATGCCGTGGACGCAGGTGCGAGCCGGATTTCAGTCATAGTGACAGATGCCGGGCGGACGCTGATACAGGTGATAGACGACGGGTGCGGGATGAGCCCCGCAGATGCCGTCCTCTGCTTTGAGCGCCATGCCACGTCCAAGATAGCCACGGCCGACGATCTCAACGGGATAGAGACTTACGGTTTCCGGGGGGAGGCGCTCGCCAGCATCGCCGCCGTGGCGGAAGTTACCTTGCGGACACGCCGGGAGGGCGATGAAACGGCGGTGGAGGTCCGCACCGGACAGAACGGGGAGATGAGCACGTCTTCCGTCTCCGCTCCGGTCGGTTCCAATTTCGCCGTGCGCAACCTCTTCTACAACACCCCTGCGCGTCGCAAGTTCCTCAAGTCGGACAGCGTTGAGCTCAAGCACATCATCGAAGAGTTCACACGCGTCGCGATCACCCGTCCGGGGATGAGTTTTTCTCTCAAGTCCAACGGACGGGACATTTTCGTGCTGAAAGAGGCCAAATCTCTGAAATTCAGAATTCTTGATCTCCTTGGAAGCAACGTGGTCGGGGATGTTCTGGACATCAGCGCCGAAACTTCGGTGCTGAAGCTCAGCGGCTTCATCGGCAGGCCGGACGTGGCCCGAAAGACTCTCGGCAACCAGTTCTTCTTCGTCAACGGGCGCTATTTCCGCAGCGCCTATCTCCATAAGGCGGTGATGAAAGCCTACGAGGATATGATTCCCGACGGGGTCACCCCGTCTTATTTTATCTTCCTTGAGCTTGACCCCTCCGGTATGGATGTCAATATTCATCCGACCAAGACCGAGGTGAAGTTTGAGGACGACTCTGTGATTTTCCAGGTGCTTTACGCCTGTGTCAGGGAAACTCTCGGACGCAGCAGTTTCGGTGCCGGCATCAACTTCGACACTGAAGGTGCCGTCAATCTCCCTCAGCTCGGGCGCAGCTTCGAGCAGTATCGGGAGGTCGTCGAGCCTCAGAGTCAGATTGACCCTACTTTCGACCCGTTCGCTCCGGCTCCGGACGGCAGTTTTGAGGAACAGTCCGGCAGTGCTCCCTTTGCTCGCGGTGGCGGGTATGGCTCGTATGTCGACAAGCGCGACGATTACGGCAAGCTTTTCGAGTCGCAGTCGGCACCCGTTTCCCGTGTGCTCCTGATTCAGGGGAAATATATCCTTACCCCCGTGTCTTCCGGTGTGATGGTGGTCAACGTGGCGAGGGCGAGGGAGAGGATATTCTATGACCGCGCTCTCAACGCACTGAACGGAAACGAGTCCCATGTCACCCAGACGGCCCTTTTCCCCGTCGAGGTGCAGGTGGGGGCCGCGCAGCAGCAGCTTTTTGCCGCCCATGAGCGGGCTCTTTCTTCGCTCGGCTTCGACATCTGTCTCTGCGGGACGGACAGCGTGGTTGTCAATGGGGTTCCGGAAGGCTACAGTTGTGAACCGGGCAGGGTGCAGCAGACCGTCGCCGACTTGACGTGCATTTTGTCAGAGGACGTCTCCGCCCTTCCGGAGATGGCTAGACAATATACCGCGGAGCGGCTTGCAGCTTGCGGAGCGTCCAATTCCAAGCCTTTGGACTCGGCTTCGGAGGCGCAGAGTCTGATTGACACGCTTTTTGCAAGTGAGAATGCGGAATTGACCCCGAACGGACGCCGCATAGTGAATATCGTCAAAATCGAGGACATAGATAAACTTTTTTAAAGATGGCTTTTTTATCCAATACGCCGACCGTCACAAAGAATCTCATAATCATCAACTGCCTCGTATTCCTGGCCTGCCTGGTCAACAGGGAGTATATGGTGGAGACGTTCGCCCTGTTCTACCCGACATCGAGATATTTCCACTGGTGGCAGGTCGTCTCCCACATGTTTATGCACGGGGGATTCTGGCACATTTTCTTCAATATGTACACTCTGCTTCTTTTCGGCAGCGTGGTCGAGCATGTTCTGGGGGAGAAGAAGTTCCTTTTCTTTTATTTTCTCTGCGGACTCGGGGCCGTGGCTCTTCACCTCGGGGTGGAATATCTCCAGATGCAGTCGTTCCTCCCGGGGGCTGCCGTCGGAAATGCCGTCGCCCTGCAGAACATCGCCGAAATCAAACTGACTCCGACCGTGGGCGCGTCCGGCGCCATCTACGGTGTGCTTATCGGATATGCGATGCTCTTCCCTGAGCAGAAGATGACCCTGCTCTTCCCTCCGGTTACGCTCAGCGCCAAGTGGATGGTGGTCGTATTCGCGGTGATTGAACTTCTTACCGGAGTCACAGGCACCATAGCGGGAGTGGCGCACTTCGCCCACCTCGGCGGGATGCTCTTCGGCTATCTTGCCATCAGGACGTGGAGAAGAAAAGGCATTCTCTTCGAAAAGGATATGATTTGGTAATGGATACAAAGGCAGTTATAAATGAGGCTGTGGAGGTGCTCCGCAAGGGCGGGGTCATACTCTACCCTACCGACACCATCTGGGGTATCGGTTGTGATGCGTGCAACGAAGAAGCGGTCGAAAAGGTCTTCAAGATAAAAAAGCGCTCCGGAGCGAAGTCCCTCGTGCTGTTGGCCTCCGACCTTGATATGGTGGCAAAATATGTCAAGGCGATTCCTTCCATCGCGATCGACCTCGTGGAAGTCAATGATGATCCGATGACCATCATCTATCCGGAGGGGCAGTACCTTGCTCCGAATACGGTGGCGGAGGACGGGTCGGTAGGCATCCGGATTCCGTATGTGGAAGAGGGACAGACTCCCGAGAACAGCGGGGCTGCGTTCTGTCGCGAACTTGTGCGCAGGTTCCGCCGCCCGCTTGTCAGCACTTCGGCCAATATCTCCGGAGAGCCTTCTCCGTCAATTTTCTCCGAGATTTCGGAAGAGATACGCTCTGCCGTGGATTATACTGTGCCCAAGTGCTATGACCGGGCTTCTTCCGGCAAGGCTTCCCAGATCATAAAGCTTGGCCTCGGCGGCGAGGTGGAGATCATCCGGGGCTAAGAAACTCCAGATACGTGGCGGCTACGGCCATCAGAGCCGCCGTCTCCGTCCTCAGGCGGCTTTCCCCGAGATGGACGGGGATCCAGCCGTTTTCCAGGGCCAGTGCCACTTCTTTCGAAGAGAAGTCTCCTTCGGGCCCGATCAGTATGCAGATGTCCCTTCTGGCCTTGACGTGCTGACGCAGCACATCCTTGACCGACAGGCGCTTGTCCCGGTCAAGGGTCTCATCGCAATAGGCAATCATCTTCACCGCTTCGTCCCGAGAGGAACTGATGAAGTCGGAAATGCTTTGCAGCGGGAGTATTTGCGGGACTTTCCCTTTGAGAGACTGCTTGGCGGCGGACAGGACAATCCTTTCCAGGCGTTCGAGCTTGATGATTTTCCGCTCGGAATGATCTCCAATCACCGGCACGACCGCATCGACCCCTATTTCCGTTGCTTTCTCCACGAACCACTCGTAGCGGTCGATGTTTTTGGTGGGGCATACAGCCATCGTAAGATTGTAGGGATGAGCCCCGAAGTTTTCTGTAGTCTCAAGGATTTCGGCTTCAGCTCCTTTTGCATCGGCTTGCGTGAGACGGCAGCGGTACAGAGTGCCGTTCCCGTCGATAACCTTTATTTCGTCCCCGACGCGATGCCGCAGCACCCGGACGCAGTGTGCGGACTCTTCCACGTCGAGGCGCAGGGTGGCGCAGGAGATGTCTTTTGAGAAGAAGAGTTCCATATTATTGCTTGAACAGTGCTTTCACAAGGGACGGGACATCGGCCACCTTGACAACTTTTATGCTTGGAGGAGTGTTTTCCACGTTCGAATATGATGAGAGGAAGAATTTTCTGAATCCGAGTCTTGCCGCTTCGGCGACCCTTCTGTCACATTGCGATACGGGGCGGATTTCCCCGCTGAGTCCCACTTCTCCGGCGAAACAGATGTCGGGAGCTATGGCGAAGTCGAAGTTGGATGAGAGCACGGCGGCTATCACCGCGAGGTCGCAGGCCGGGTCGCTGACTTTCAGTCCGCCGGCCATATTGAGAAACACGTCCTTTGCGCTCAGACGGAATCCCGCCCTCTTCTCGAGCACCGCAAGCAGCATGTTGAGCCGTCTCGTGTCGAAGCCTGTTGCGGAACGCTGAGCAGTACCATATACTGCGGAGCTTACAAGTGCTTGTACCTCAAAGAGAAGCGGTCTTGTCCCGTCAAGCGAGGCGGCGATGGCCGCCCCGCTCAATCCCTGTTCGTGCATTGGGATGAGAAGTTCGGAAGGGTTGCTCACTTCCCTGAGTCCCTTTCCTGTCATCTCGAACACCGCCAGTTCCGAGGTCGAGCCGAAACGGTTCTTGATGCTTCGAAGGACGCGGTATGAACCTCTGTTGTCGCCCTCGAACTGGAAAACCACGTCAACAATGTGTTCGAGAATCTTCGGCCCCGCGATGTACCCGTCCTTGGTGATATGCCCGATGAGAATCACCGGCACCCCGCTCTCCTTGGCGAAGCGCAGCAGAGCCGAGGCCACTTCCTTTATCTGGCTCACCGAACCGGGTGTGGATTCCGCCGAGTCGGAGAACATCGTCTGCACGGAGTCAACGATCATCAGGTCGGGACGCACCTTGTCGGCTTCGGCTATTATGTCTTCTATCCTTGTCTCGCAGAAAATCAGGCAGTCCGAGTCTTCTCCCCCGAGCCTTTCAGCTCTCATCTTCACTTGTTTGGCGCTCTCTTCTCCGGTTACATACAGCGTCTTGAGCCCCTTGCAGTGCAGCGGAATCTGAAGGCTGAGAGTGGATTTGCCTATTCCCGGTTCTCCGCCTATCAGCACCAGCGAGCCCGGGACAAGCCCTCCTCCCAGAAGCCTGTCCACCTCTCCCGTTCCGAGGGAGAGCCTGGCTTCTTCGGAATAGTCTATCTCTTTAAGACTCTGGGGTTTCCTTCCTCCCCCTGCGGCCCCTTTGCCTATAGGGGACGTGGAAGACCGGCGCGTCTCCTGCGGGGCCTCCACCATCGTGTTCCACTCTCCGCACGCAGGGCAGCGCCCCATCCATTTGGGGCTTTCATTGCCGCAGGCCGTGCAGTACCAAACTGTTTTCGTTTTTGCCATCAGTCCGCAAATATATCAATGTTCTGGAATTTCAAAAAAATAATTTTGCAATTAAGCAAAACTGTTGTACATTTGCAGTCCCCAAACCGTTCCGCGCGTTAGGGGACAAGCATTGAGATATGGTGTAATGGTAGCACTACAGATTCTGGCTCTGTCAGTGAGGGTTCGAATCCTTCTATCTCAAC
>CAVHNN010000015.1:0-41518 GCA_963637465.1 Paludibacteraceae bacterium | reverse complement strand
GGGCCGAGGGACTCAACGAAGCCGCCTCAGCGATAGCCGTGCGGATGCTCTCGGACGGAATGCCACTGGAGACGGTGGCCAAGTATTCCGGCCTTTCCGAGGAAGAGGTTCGGAAACTGTCGCAGCCGAAGATAGGCTGAGCGGTTTTTCTCCACCGACCCCTGCGCCGCCGCTGCGAACAATTCTGTCCGGCCGAAGAGGGGTTCCGCCGGGCAAAAGAGAAGGGAACCCGGGTTGACGCAAAGGCTCACCGGGCTCCCTCTTATGAAAGTGCGGGCACAGGCCGCTATCCCAGACGTTCCTTGATGTAGTGGAGGCGGCTGAGGGTCTCGCCCTTGCCGATGAGGCTCATGATATCGTGAATCCCGAGCCCGCTCGAAGACCCCGTGAGCGCAAGGCGGATGAGGTTCATCACCTTGCCTATCGGCATCCCCTCTGCGCGGATATAGTCCTCAAGCGTGTCCGCCTCGGAGTTCTCTACGGCGCGCAGAGCGTCGCTGTAGATATCTTCTTTCCAGAACTTCTCCACGTCCTTGGCAAGGAACGGAGCGGTGAGGCTGTCGTCATAGACCTTGGCGCGGGGGTCGGCCGCCCTGCTGTCCTGGGGCTTGGCAGAGGCGGCCCCGGCCTTGACTCCATACTTGGCGTACTGCGAAGGCGCGATGAAAAGACTTGCCGCGATGTCCCAGAAATCCTTGACGAAGCTGGCCCTTTCCTTGGTGAGGGCGACGACTCTCGTGACATAGTCGCGCCCGGCGTCGATCCCCTTGGAGAGGAGCATCGGGATGAAGAGGTCGGAAAGCTCCCCGTCGGATTTCATCCGGAGGTACTCCTTGTTGAACCACTTCGCCTTCTCCGGGTTGAACTTGGCTCCGGCCTTGCCGACCTTCTCCAGGGAGAAGGCCCGGATGAGCTCCTGCATGGAGAAAATCTCCTGCTCAGTGCCGGGATTCCAGCCGAGCATCGCGAGCATGTTCACGAAAGCGTCGGGGAAATAGCCGTCTTCGCGGTAGCCTCTGGAAGTCTCACCCTCGGCGTTGGTCCACGCGAGAGGGAATACCGGGAATCCCATCTTGTCCCCGTCGCGCTTGCTGAGCTTGCCGTTGCCCACCGGCTTGAGAAGCAGCGGGAGATGGGCGAATCTCGGCATCGTCTCCTCCCAGCCGAAAGCCTTGTAAAGCAGATAGTGGAGAGGCAGGGACGGGAGCCATTCCTCCCCGCGGATCACCTCCGTGATTTCCATCAGATGGTCGTCCACGATATTGGCCAGATGATAGGTCGGGAGCTCGTCGGCCCTCTTCCAGAGCACCTTGTCATCGAGAGTGGAAGTGTTGACCTCGATGTGCCCCCGGATGAGGTCGTCCATCTCCACCGTCATATCCTCAGGCATCTTGAAGCGGACGGTCCAGTCGCTGCGCGTGCGCAGCAGCTCCTCCACCTGTCCGGCGGGCAGGTGGAGGGAGTTCTGCATCTTGTCCCGCGTGAGATGATTGTAGATGAACGTCTCCCCCGCGTTCTCGCAGCGGGAGCGCATCAGCTCCAGGTCCTCCGGAGTGTCGAAGGCGTAGTAGGCCCAGCCGCTGTCCACAAGCGTCTCGGCGTATTTGCGGTAGATATCCCGGCGCTGGCTCTGCCTGTAGGGGGCGTGCGGGTGCTTCTCTGACGGGGTCTCGACGATGTCTCCGTTCTCATCCACCCCCTCGTCCGGAACAATCCCGCACCAGCGGAGCGAATCGATTATGTAGCGTTCCGCCCCCGGGACGAAGCGCTGCGAGTCCGTGTCCTCGATGCGGAGGATGAAATCTCCTCCGTTCTTCTTGGCGTAGAGGTAGTTGTATAATGCCGTCCTGACCCCTCCCATGTGGAGCGGGCCGGTAGGGGACGGCGCGAATCTTACTCTTGTCTTTTTCATCTCTGTGTTCTTCTTATGGCCGGTATGTTCTCGAGTTCGGAAAGCTGTCCGCCCTTGTCCACCATCAGGACCGGCCTGTTGTCCGGGTCGTAGTTGAATTTGCGGATGTTGCTCTTGGTGTTGAAACCTATCTGCTGCGAGCCGCAGTCCTGCTGGAGGGACACCCCCTCTTCTCTGGCGGCCGAGTTCTTGTCATAGACGAAGTCCTTGCTGATCATGATATAGTTGCCCATGTCCCTCGTCGGGCCGATTACGTCCGAGAACCTCAGCCCTGTCACGATGGAGGTTATCCGGACCGTGTCGCCGATGTCCGGAGAGTCATCCCAGATCAGACCGCGCTTGAAGTTGTTGGCACGGCCCGTGTATTCGTCTATCTTGGCGTTGATCCGGTTGAGGTCGTCCATCGTAAGGCCCTGCTCGTTCTTGCCGCAGGTGATGTTGATGAGCACTTTCTTGGCGGTCTTCAGGTCGAAGTCGTTGAGCAGGGGGGACTCGAAAGCCGCTTTGACCGCGTCGTCGATGCGGTTCTCGCCGGACCCGGTGCCGCAGCCCATCAGGGCCATTCCGCTGTCCTTCATCATGGTCTCCACGTCCTTGAAGTCCACGTTGATGTAGCCGGACTGCTTTATGATCTCCACGATGCCCTTGACGGCCGTGGAGAGCACCTCGTCCGCCTTCGGGAAGGCGTCCTGAATCAGCTGGTCCCCGTAGTATTCGTGGAGTTTCTCGTTGTTGATGATCAGCAGGCTGTCCACGTTCTTTTCAAGCTCGTGAACTCCGTCTATGGCCCTCGAAAGGGCTTCGTTGCCCTCGTTGAGGAAGGGGAGGGTCACCACGGCCACTGTCAGTATGCCCTTGTCCTTGGACATCTTGGCTATCACCGGAGCGGCTCCCGTGCCGGTGCCGCCGCCCATTCCGGCCGTGATGAAGAGCATCTTGGTGTGGGAGTCGAGGACGATTTTCTCTATCTGCTCCTGACTCTCTATCGCCGCGTTGCGTCCGTTGATGGGGTTGGTGCCGGCTCCGAGCCCGCGTCCCATCTGAATCTGTGTCGGAACCGGGCTGCATCTGAGGGCCTGCGAGTCGGTGTTGCACACCACGAAACTGCATCCCTTGATGCCCTGGCGGTACATGTAGCTGACCGCGTTGCAGCCGCCTCCGCCGACACCGAGAACCTTGATGATCTCGTCTGAAGTCACCCAATCGTTGGGGGTGATGGAGTCTATGATCGTATCTTCCATATTCGCTTTATTTCATATCGTCGAAGAGTTTTCCGACGGTTTCGAGCCCGTCGTCTATCTTCCGCTTCATGATGGAGGACCAGGTGATCCGGCCCTTCCTGCCCTCTTTTTTCTTCTTATTATCCGGGCTCGGGCTTATCACTTCCCCGGTGGTGAACAGCTCTCCGTTGCCGTTGTCATCGATGGCCGGGGTTTCGGAATCCGTCTCCTCTGTCTCCTTTGCGGCAGGGGCCTGCTCGATGCAGTTGAGGCGGGGGTCTCTCTTGGCTTCAAGTATCATACCTATCGTCGCGGCCGCACTGGTCTCCCCGACCCCTGCACATCCGCCGGAAGAGAACTTGCGGGAGCGCGGGAATCCGGTACGGACCACAAAGCCCGACATCTCCTTGAGGAGGTTGGCGAAATTTACCAGAGAGGCGCCCCCTCCCGTGATGACTATGCCGTTGCGCAGCTTGTCCGCGAACCCGCTCTCCTGTATCTGGAAGAGCACCGCGTCGATGATCTCCTTGGCGCGGCAGGTGATGATTTCCGAGAGGTATTTGACGGGAAGCTGCTCGTAGGTGCCGTTTTCGTCATCGTTGATCTGCAGCACTTTCTCGGCCAGAGACTGGAGCTTGTCCGGCTGACAGGCCCCGTAGGCCAGCTTGATGTTCTCCGCGAGGCGCTCGTTGAATCCGCATTCGTACTTGATGTCGGAGGTGATGCTCCTGCTTCCGAACGGGATGGACGAATAGTGCCTGAGGAGCCCTCCCTTGTAGATGGTAAGGGACGTCACGCCGGCTCCCAGCTCGACGAGGGCCACGCCGTTCTCCTTTTCCGCTTCCGTCAGCACCGCCATGGATACGGCGGCGGGGATGAAGATCTTGCGGGCCGGGGCTATGCCGGTGAAATTCAACATCGTGTCAAGGTCCGACGAGGCTTTCTTGGCTCCGATGAAAATCTTGAAGTTCCCCTCAAGGTTCTCGGCCGTGACGCCGATGACGTCATCCTCGCTTGCGCAGACGAGGTCGTCGTCGGCGGAGAAAGACTGGGCCACGGCCCCGTAAATCTCCTCCTTGGCCTCATCGCCGAGCGGATAGCTGTCGATGGCGAGGCTCTTGAGGGTGTTGACCTCCTCCCGGGTGATGCAGGATCCGGGGTCGCTGCGGCTCATTTTTGCGCTTGCCGACTCCTGTCTGATGTTGTAGCGGGGGAGTCCGGTCACGAGCTGCAATATCTTGATGCCGAGCTCCTCTTCCGCGTCCCTGACGACTTTTTCCAACGCCGCGGCGGCTCTCTTCGGCGCGAATACGCAGCTGTAACGGATTCCGTCCGAAGGAACTTCCTTGTAGTAGATGATCTGTACGTCTTCTCCGTCCACTTTGGCCACGCTGAGGGCTATCTTGGACGTGCCCAGGTCCGCGGCCGCTATGTACCTTTCTGTCTGCATATTATCTGTTTTCTATATTTTAAGTTGACTGTCTTGTAATACCCTTCTTCTACAGAGGGCGCAATGTAATCATAATATTTTTCAATTCCTGCGAATTTCTCCTTCAGGGAGTGCGGCTCTCCGAGGATGAAGAGCTCGTCGCCCCGGCTCATCTTCAGCACCACGTCTCCCGCAGGTCCGACGAAGATGCTGTCGGTGATGTTTCTCCAGGTTCTGGAAGATTCGATTATGCTGTTCATCTCGAGCATTGAGCTCAGCCATCTCCTCTCCTCTCCGCTGGGGGCCTCCCCCTTGTATCCTTCGGGCACCGAGACGGGGATGCTGCCGCTGACGGTGCGCACGGGGGCGGTGTAGGATTTGTGGAGCGGGAATATGTACCCGTCCGAGGCGACGTAGAAGCCCCTGTCCGCGCTTTGGAAGCGCATCACCGGGGCCCTCTGCGTTATGCTGACGTGCAGGGTCCCGTCCTGGCTTGTCCAGGCTTCGCTCTTGAGGACCGCGCTCCGGCTTTCGATGAGCTTCTCGATTCTGGACAGGCCCACGCTGTCCAGCCGCTGCCCCACGTAGGTGCCGTAATGACTGTCAAGGAAGCCCTTGATGTCATCGGCGGTGACGAACTTGAGGCTGTCCTTGAAGTGCACTTCCAGATGGGAGCAGGTCAGGAGGGCCCTCTCCGCGCGGGTGACGTGCAGCAGCAGGCCGAGCCCCGTGCAGAGCGCGGCGCAGAGAAGGGAGGCGGCTATGATGCGGGCTGCGCGTTTCATTTTGTCCTCTCTTCAAGCATTCCGGTGATTTCCGGGACGAAACGGTCTATGTCCCCCGCTCCGAGGGTGATGAGCACTTCGATGTCCTCCTTTTCGAGGTAGGGCATCAGCTCCGGCTTTGTCAGCATCACTTTCTCCGGGCAGGTCACGTCCTTGAATATCAGTTCCGAGCTGACCCCCGGGATGGGCTCCTCCCTCGCCGGGTAGATGTCCAGCAGGATGAGCTTGTCGAGCAGGCTCAGCGAGCGGGCGAATTCGGGGGCGAAATCCCGCGTGCGCGTGTAGAGGTGGGGCTGGAAGACTCCCGTGAGCTTCCGTCCCGGGAAAATGTCCCTTATGGAGGAAATCGCGCTCGCGAGCTCCGCCGGGTGGTGGGCGTAGTCGTCGATATAGGTCTTCCCCGCGCTGTTGAAGTGGACCTCGAGCCTTCTCACCGCTCCCTTGAAGCTGCTGACGGCCCCCCGCACTTTCTGCGCGTCGAGCCCGTAGCACAGGCACATAGCGGCTGCGGCGATGCTGTTCTCGACGTTGACCTTCCCGATGGCTCCGACTCTGACGTCGCTGAGCACCCCTCCCGGATACACGAGGTCGTAGCTGTAGTGCCCGTCCTGTCCGAGCCTGAGGTTGGCGCTGTGGAAGTCGGCCGCGGCCGCGTCAAAATGATAGGTGAAAATCTTGGCCCGGCTGTCTTCCGCGCTCACGGGAAGCCCGAGCTTGAGGATGAGGGTCTCGCTGACCTGCGAGGCGAACTGCCTGAAAGCCTCCTGCACGTGCTCCAGGTCGCCGTAGATGTCCAGATGGTCGGCGTCCATGGCCGTGATTGCGGCTATCGCCGGGTGCAGCTGGAGGAAGGAGCGGTCGAACTCGTCGGCCTCCACGACCACCGTAGGGGTCTCGCTGACGAGAGTGTTGGTCCCGTAGTTGCGGGAGATGCCGCCGAGGAACGCCGAGCAGCCCATCCCGCTCTCAGTGAGGATGTGCGCGACGAGGGTCGAGGTGGTGGTCTTCCCGTGGGTGCCGGCGACGGCCAGGCAGGTCTCCCCGCGCGTCAGGTCTCCGAGCATCTGTGAGCGTTTGAGCACCCTGTATCCGTGTTCCCTGGCATAGACGAGCTCCCCCATGTCATCGGGGACGGCCGGAGTATAGATGACCAGCGTGTTGTCCGCATCTGCGGGGATAAGCGACGGGTCGTCCGTGTAGTGCACCGCCATCCCTTCTTCCGAGAGCTTGTCCGTCAGCTGCGAGCGGGTTCTGTCATATCCGCTCACCGAGCAGCCTTTGAATTTGCAGAATCTTGCGATGGCGCTCATCCCTATCCCGCCGATTCCTATGAAGTAAACGTTTTTGTATTTCATATCAATTTATAGACTTCTTCGACTATTGTCCCTGCGGCGTCCATCTTCGCGAGGGCCCCCGCATTTTTCTCCATTTCCCTTGTCCTGCCGCTGTCGCGAACGAGTTCGAGGGCCACTCTCATGAGTTTCTCCACCGCCTCGCTGTCCCTTACCATCATCGCCGCGCCCCTGCTCACGAGGGCCATCGCGTTGAAAGTCTGGTGGTCTTCGGCCACGTTGGGGGACGGCACGAAGACGGCCGCCTTGCGTGCGGCGCAGATTTCAGAGATGGAAGAGGCTCCGGAGCGGCTGATCACCACGTCCGCTGCGGCATAGGCCAGGTCCATCCTGGCGATGAAGTCGCTGTAGCGGATGTCGGGGCAATCCCTGCCGGAGATGAATTTGTCAACTCCCGCCTTGTAGTACTTGCCGCACTGCCAGAGCAGCTGCACGCCCTCTCCTCCGGGGCATCCCGCTGAAATCCAGCTCTTCACGGCCGCGTTGAGAGTGCCGCTCCCGAGGCTCCCGCCTGTGAGGAGCAGGTGCTTTTTGTCGGGGTCGAGGCCGTAGAACTTCAGCCCCTCGGCCCTGTCGGCCTCGGAATACGGGTGAATGATGGAACGTATCGGGTTGCCGCTGAACACTATCCTGTCGGCGGGGAAGAATTTCTCCATCCCCTCGTATGCCACGCAGATGCACCCGGCCTTCTTCGAGAGAATCCTGTTGGTGAGACCGGCGAAGCTGTTCTGTTCCTGTATGAGGGTGGGTATGCCCTTGCGCGCGGCCTGCCACAGCAGGGGGGCTGAGGCGTAGCCGCCCACGCCGATAGCGATGTCGGGACGGAACTCCCCGATCACCCTCCCGGCCTTATGCAGGCTTGCGCACAGCCTGAAGGGGAGCTTGAGGTCTTCGAGGATGTTTTTCGCCGTGAGCTTGCGCTGAAGTCCGGCGACCGGCAGCCCCACTATCCTGTAGCCTCTGGCGGGGACTTTCTCCATCTCCATCTTGCCTTCGGCCCCGACGAAGAGTATCTCCGTGTCGGGGTTGACCTCCTTGAGCTTGTCTGCGATGGCGATGGCCGGGAAGATGTGCCCTCCCGTGCCGCCGCCGCTGATGATGACTCTGAGTTTTCTATATTCCATAATCGTCTTCGTTTGGCATGTTTCCGGATTCAAAGGCGTCCAGGTCGTTCAGCCCGTCCCTTACCTGCTCGTGCATCTGGATGAGCGGCGCGGCGGCGCGGGTCTCCCTGTCTATGCGTCTGGTCGCTATGCGGCTGAACGAGAGTATCACGCCGAAAGCTATGCAGAAGCAGACGAACGCGCTCGTGCCGTGGCTTATCAGAGGGAGGGTCTGTCCGGTCATCGGCCCGATGTCGGCGTTGACGAACATGTGCAGGAACGCCTGCCCCGAGATGAGGATGCAGAGCCCGGCCACGCCCAGCTTGGCATAAAGGTCCTTGCCGCAGTTGCGCACTATGATGGAGCCTCTGGCGAGCAGGGAGATATATAGGAATATCACCAGCACCCCGCCGATGAAGCCGTATTCTTCTATTATGAAACTGTACATGTAGTCCTCGGAGATGTCCGGGACCACGTATCTCTGCGTGCTCTGTCCCGGGCCCTTGCCGAGCAGCCCGCCTTCGTGGACCGCTATCTTGGCGCTGTAGGGCTGGCGCATGGCGTCCAGAGCCTCCTGATATTCGATGCTGCCCCTGCGGGAGGAGAGGAACTGCGCCTCCAGGTCGTTCTTGTCGAAAACGCGCGAGATGGCCGTGCCGATGCGTTTCATCCGTTCTCCGTCCGAGAGCTTGTAGATTCCCACGCAGATCCCGACCGCCGCGACGCCGGCGAGCACCAGAAGCGTCATGTCCCTTGCGCTGCCTCCGCCGAGCAGAATCACCATGAGCATGATGAGGCCTATCACGATGGCGCTGGAGTTGCTCCCCGGGATGACCATCACGAAAGTCACGAGGAAAGGCAGATAGACGAAGATGATTTTCCTCCATTCTTCGCTCAAATTCTTCAGGGGCAGGGCGTTGCGCCTCAGCGCATCGATGGCGAAGGAAAGATACATCACCATCGACACCTTGACGACCTCGAACACGTGTATCTGCACCGCCTTCCCCGCGAGCCTCAGCTCCAGGATGCGATAGGCTCCGTTGAGCTCCAACGCTTTCAGAACCGGAGACTTGACCCTTATGTCCAGCAGCAGGAGCAGGATGAACGAAAGGGCGAAGCCGAAGGCGCTGAAAAAGCGGAAGATTTTGATATTCTTGATATTGTATAGCGCGATGATGATGCAGAGTCCTATCAGCACCACGATGAACTGCTCCTTGGCGAGGTCGACGCGGGTCGCCTCCGCCTTGAGCAGACGGGAGGTGGAGGAGAACATGCAGACGATGGAGCAGAGGAAAAGGAGCAGTACGATGATCCATACCACCTTGTCCCCTTCGAAGCGGTCCGCGAAATTCCAGAATGAACTCTTCTTCGCCGCCATTCTACAATTGTCTTACAGCCTCCTTGAACTGATCCCCCCTGTCCTCGTAGTTCTTGAAGAGGTCGAAGCTCGCGCAGCACGGGCTGAGCAGCACGACGTCTCCCTCCGAAGCGAAGCGGGCCGATTCCCTCACGGCCTCTGCGGCCGAGAGGGTGTCGCAGATCCGGTCCTTGCCCACGATGTCTTCAAACGCCGCGTGAATCTTGGCGTTGTCCTTGCCGAGGCACACTATGGCCTTGACCTTGTCGCGCACCAGAGAGGCGAGGACGCTGTAGTCGTTGCCCTTGTCGGTGCCGCCCACGATCCACACCACAGGGCGGCTCTGACATTCGAGGGCGTACCAGGCCGCGTCTATGTTGGTGGCTTTGGAATCATTGACATACAGCACTCCGCCCACGCTCAGCACCGGTTCGAGCCTGTGCTCTATGGGGGAGAATTTCCTCAGGGACTCGCGTATCAGATTGTCGCTGATGCCGCTCGCCTTGGCGGCGAGGGCTGCGGCCATCGAATTATAGACGTTGTGCCTGCCCTTGAGGGCGAGGTCCTTGAGGGGAATCTCGGTCCGCCCGTCCCCGTAGCGCATCACGATATGGTCTCCGTCGAGGAACGCCCCCTTCGGAAGCTCTTTTTCCTGAGAGAACGGGAGCATCCTCGCCTGGACTATGATCCGGCTGAGATGTCCTATGGTGATCTCGTCGTCCGAGTCGAAGATGAAGCAGTCCTCGCTCCTGAGGTTGCGCGTGATGCGGAATTTGGCCTTGACGTAGTTCTCCATCTTGTGGTCGTAGCGGTCCAGATGGTCGGGGGTGATGTTGGTGATGATGGCGATGTCCGGGCGGAAAGCGTAACAGTCATCAAGCTGGAAACTGCTGATTTCCAGGACATAGAAGTCGTGCTTCTCCGTGGCCACCTGAAGGGCGTAGCTCTTGCCGATGTTTCCTCCCAGCCCGACGTTGAGCCCGGCCTCCTTGAGCAGGTAATAGATCAGCGAGGTGGTGGTGGTCTTGCCGTTGGACCCGGTGATGCAGATTTTCTTGGCCCTGTCGTAGCGTCCCGCGAACTCGATCTCCGAGATGATTCCCACGCCCTCCCTTCGCAGCGCCTTCACGATAGGCGCGGTCTGCGGGATGCCCGGGCTCTTGATGACCTCGTCCGCGTTGAGGATGAGCTCTTCCGTGTGTCCTCCCTCTTCGAAGGGGATGTCCCATTTGCGCAGCGTCCCGGCGTACTCCTCCTTTATCTTTCCGCTGTCGGAAAGGAATACGTCGAAGCCTTTGACTTTTGCGAGCACTGCGGCTCCTATGCCGCTCTCGGCTCCTCCCAATATCACTGTCCTTGCCATTTCCTATCGTATTTTCAATAAAGCCAACGTACTTACGGCCAATAAGATGCCTACTATCCAGAACCTCGTGACTATCCTCGGTTCGGGGATGCCTTTCTTCTGGTAATGATGGTGCAGCGGAGCCATCAGGAACACCCTCCTGCCTTCGCCGAACTTTCTCTTGGTGTACTTGAACCAGCCCCTCTGGATGATGACGGAAAGGCTCTCGGCGAGGAATATGCCGCAGAGCAGGGGCAGCAGGAGCTCCTTGCGGATGAGCACCGCGCTCACTCCGATGATTCCGCCTATCGTGAGACTCCCGGTGTCACCCATGAAGACCTGCGCCGGGTAGGTGTTGTACCACAGGAAGCCCACCAGCGCCCCGACGAACGCGGCCATGTAGATGGCCACTTCTCCCGAGCCGGGGATGTACATGATTCCGAGATATCTGGAGTCGAGCGCGTCTCCGCCGAGCCATGCCATCACGCCGACGGCCACTCCCACGACGGCCGACGTTCCGGCCGAAAGCCCGTCCATCCCGTCCGTGAGGTTCGCCCCGTTGGAGCAGGCTAGGATCACCAGGATGATCATCAGCATATATATCGCCCAGGAGCAATAGACCCCCATCTGCCCCCGCAGCGGCGACAGCCACGAATAGTCGAACTCGTGGGCTTTGACGAACGGTATGGTGGTGACGAGATTGTCGGTGTGGATGTCCGGACTGAGGCACACGGTGAGCGCCACGACCAGGCCGAGTCCGAACTGGAGCACGAGCTTGCCCTTTTCGCTCATCCCCTCCTTGTTGTGTCTGAACACCTTGATGTAGTCGTCGGCGGCTCCGATGGCGCCGCACCAGAGGGTCGTAGTGAGCAGGAGAATCGTGTAGATGCTGTCCAGCCGGCATACGAGCAGGGCGGAACCGAGCAGGGATATGATGATTATCACTCCTCCCATGGTCGGGGTGCCCTTTTTCTGCATCTGCCCTTCGAGTCCGAGGTCGCGGATGGATTCTCCGATCTGATGAGCGCGGAGCATGTTTATTATCCTGCCGCCCGCGAAAAAGGATATCAGCAGGCTTATGACAAGGGCGAGCATGGCCCTGAATGACAGGTAGTTCATCAGGTTCAGTCCCGGGAGATTGACTCCCAGGCCGCCCAGCCAGTCCGAAAGGTGATACAGCATTAGTTCAAACTTTTAAGTATTTCTTCAACTATTTCTCTTTCATCGAAATGGAACTTCTCCGCTCCGAGTATCTGATAGGTCTCGTGGCCCTTGCCGGCGAGAAGTATCGTGGCCCCTTTCGGGGAGAGCATTATGGCCGCGCGTATGGCCTCCCTGCGGTCGGGGATGCAGATTACTTTGGAGGCTGAGGAGCTGTCGATACCCTTCCTGATGTCCTCTATGATGTCCTCCGTGCGCTCGGAGCGGCTGTTGTCGGATGTCAGGAAAACCCTGTCGGAGAGCTTCGCCGCCACGGCCCCCATCTCGGGGCGCTTGCCCTTGTCGCGGTCTCCTCCGCAGCCGAAAAGGCAGATGAGTTCTTTTCTGGGTTCCACGTCCCGGAGCGTCTTCAGGGTGTTCTCCAGAGCGTCCGGCGTGTGGGCGTAGTCTATCACTATGTTGCGCCCGTCCGGGCCGGGAATCACCTCCAGCCTGCCTCTGGCCGGGCTCAGGGCCGACAGGGCCGGCAGAACCTTGTCCTTCTCCAGGCCGAGTTCCACGGCGGTGGAGTATATGGCGAGCAGGTTGTAGGCGTTGTGCGTCCCGCAGAGCCTCGTCCACAGCTCGGTGCCGTCGATGTTGAGAAGCATGCCCTCCATGCTCTCCTCCACCACCTTGCAGCTGTGGTCAGCCATGCTGCGGCAGGAGTAGCTCACCACGCGGGCGCGCGTGTTCTGAACCATTATCATCCCGTTGCGGTCGTCTATGTTGGTTATGGCCACCGCGTCCGCGCCCAGGGAGTCGAAGAATCTCTGCTTGCAGCGGAGGTAGTTCGCGAACGTGCCGTGGTAGTCCAGATGGTCGCGGGTGAGGTTGGAGAAGACCCCGGCCCTGAACTCCAGCCCGGCGATTCTCTGCTGGTCAACCCCTATCGAACTCACCTCCATGAAGCAGTATTCGCAGCCCTCGCGGAGCATCTCGCTGAGCAGGGAGTTGATGGTGACCGGGTCAGAGGTCGTGTTGGCGGTCTCCACCCGCCTCTTTCCCACGTAGTTGGCGATGGTGGAGAGCAGGCCGCACTCGTGTCCGAGACTGCGGAACATGTTGTAGAGCAGGGTCGCCGTCGTCGTCTTGCCGTTGGTGCCCGTGATGCCTATGAGCTTGAGGGAACCGCTCGGGTGAGAGTAGAAACTGTCGGCGGCCATCGCGACGGCCAGCCTGCTGTCGGGAACGTCTATGCTGACGGCTCCTTCCGCTTCGCATCCGCCCTCGCACATCACCGCCGCCGCCCCCGCCTTGAGAGCGTCGGCGATATGGGCCCGGGCGTCGTTGCCGCAGCCGGTCACGGCCACGAAAAGGTCTCCCGGGCGCACTTTTCTGGAATCATTGGCTATGCCGGTGATTTCAGTCTCGGGCGAGCCGTCGACGGCCCTCGCCCCGCAGTTTTTTATGATGTCGCTGAGTTTCATCTTGTCTTGTGTATCGTTTCCCTGAAATAAGGGTCTATGTCATATAGCTTGTCAATCACGGTGCGTATCGCCCTGGCAGGGATCCCGCCTCCCTGGAAGCTCTTGTTGGTGGGCTTGGAATATACGGTGCAGATTATGCTGTACTGCGGGTCTTCCGCCGGGAAGAATCCCACGAAGGTGCCCTGATATTTCCTCCTTCCGCGCTCGTCGCTGTATTTGCCGTTCTCGAAAGTGCCGAACGACGTGCCGGTCTTGCCCGCCACGCTGCACTTCGCGCCCTTGAGCCTGCGCGCCGTACCTTCCTCGGTGACGGCCTTGAGGGCCCTGGTTATGGTGTCGGCCACCGCCCTGGAGCATACGGCCGAGTTGAGGACGCTCTCTCCGCGTCTGCTGACCACCCTGCCGTTCTCCTCTATGTCCTCCACGAGGTAGGGCTTCATCATCCGCCCCTTGTTCGCGATGGCGTTGTAGAAGGTGATGATGTGCAGGGGGGTCTCCTGGGTGCTGTAGCCGTAGGCGATGGAACCCAGGTCGGTGTTGGTCCAGTATCTCGTGCCCGGGTTCGGAATCGTCGGGGTCTGAAGGCCGTCGAGGTCGAAGTCGAAAGCCTCCCCGAGCTTGTAGGTGTAGATGTTGGAGAGGAACTTCTCGGTCTTGTCGCCCTTGGCCGTCTTGCCGTAGTTTTTGACGGCGAGGGTCGCGAAGACGTAGTTGGACGAAATCTTGAATCCGTCCAGGATGCTGATGCGACTGGTGTTGTGCTGGGCGGCGAACTGCGGTATGTGGCTGTCCTTGAGGGTGGTGCCCTCCACTCTTCCGTCAGTGGCGGGAAGAGTCTCCTCCAGGCTCTTTATGTAGCCGTCGTTGAGGACGGACATCAGCGTCACGGTCTTGAACACCGAACCCGGCTCGGCCTTGCGCCCTATCGCCATGTTCTGGATTTCGGAGAAGCCGCCGGAGCCGTTTTCCCTGAGGAGATTGACCATCGCCCTGATGGCTCCGCTGCGGGTTTCCATCAGCACCATGCAGGCCCCCTCCAGGTCCGGCTCGTCTCCGAGCTGCTCGCGCAGGGCCAGGTCGGCTATTTCCTGATAGTCGATGTTGAGGGTGGTCCTGAGATCCTTGCCGTTGACCGCCTTCACGAAGACGCTGTCGCTGTTGCGGATGCTGCCGTTGTCCGTTTCGCGCAGATACTCCCTCCCTTCCGTGCCGTGGAGCACGTAGTCGAACTTGCCTTCAAGCCCGATGTGAGTGTTGGTGACCGTGGACTTGTTGTTGCGCACGAAGCCTATCGTGCGTCTCGCCAGCTCTCCGTAGGGGTAGCGGCGGACATTCTCCTGCACCGGTATCATCCCGCCTTTGTAGCGCCCCTCCCTGAAGAGCGGCAGGGCGATGATGCGGTTGTAGGCGTTGCGGTCCACGGGGGTTCCTATGGGCACGTATTTGCGCCCGTTCCTGCGGCCGGAGGTTATGAGCTTGTAGAACGCGTCCGCGCTCGTCTCCGGAAACTCCTCCGAGAGCCCCTTTGAGAGTTCTTTCGCCTTTTCGAGCCATTTCTTCTCCTCTTCCGGGCTGTTGGTCTGCTTGAGCACCGTGCAGTCCATATAGAACTGGTAAACCGGGCAGGAGATGGCAAGAAGCCTTCCCTGCGAGTCCAGAATCTTGCCGCGCTCCGGCTCGAGGGAACGCGTCGTGACGGACGGGGTGAGGGCCGAGACTATCCTCTGGTCGGGATGGAAGAAAAGCTGGATCCAGGCAATCTTGGCGATGAGTGCTGCGGACGCCAGAAGCATCAGCATATAGAGAAGATAGAGCACCACACCGATGCGGTCTCTCCCCGGTTTGCGTATGTTCTCCGTTCCGTTCATCTTTTCATCTCCGTGGCCGGCTTGTCAGCTTCCCCCACGTCCGAACCCATGGCCTTGAGCCTCTGCTCTGTGCTGTATCTCCCGCCGGCCTTGGCGAGGTCGTAGTACTTCTGAGCGTTGGCGATTTCCAGCTCCCTGAGGACGGCCTTGCCCTGCTCGACCTTGGCCATGGTGGTCTCGATGGCGAGGCTTATCCATATCACCATCCCGAAGAGGAAGAAAGTGTAGATGATGTGGATGAAGTACTTGCCCACGTTGAGCCTGAGCAGGAACTCTCCCTTCATCACCGCCGTGAAGACGTTCTTCAGCAGGGATCTTATGTCGGACAGCTTCCACACCTTCATATCTTCTCCGCTATTCTGAGCTTTGCGCTGCGTGCGCGCGTATTGCTCTCGATTTCAGACTGTTGGGGGAGTATCGGCTTGCGGCTCAGCGCCTTGAGAGGGGCCGTGCTCCTCCCGAATGCGTCCCTTGTCTCCGCCCCGTCGGTGCGCCCGCTGCGGATGAAGTTCTTGACCATCCTGTCTTCGAGGGAGTGGTAGGTGATCACGACCAGCCGGCCTCCCTTTCCCAGCGAGGCTGCGGCCCCCTGCAGGAACTTCTCCAGAGAGCGCATCTCGTCGTTGACCTCTATCCGGAAGGCCTGATAGACCTTGGCGAGGAACTTGTGCTCGGCGAACGGGGGCAGAGACGGCGAGATTGCCGAATGGAGCTCGTCTGTGGTGAGGATGGGAGCCTTGTCCCGGGCCTCCACGATCTGATGGGAGAGCCTGTGGGCGTTGTCCAGCTCGCCGTAGAGCCTCAGGATGCGCTCCAGCTCCTCTTGCGTATAAGAATTGACGATATCCGCGGCGGTCTTGCCGCCCTGCGCGTTCATCCGCATGTCCAGCGGGGCGCTGTAGCGGAAGGAGAAACCCCTGTCCGCCGTGTCGAACTGGTGGGAGCTGACCCCGAGGTCGGCCAGAATGCCGTCCAGAGAGTCAAAGCCCTCCTGCGCCCCGTGGAGCAGGACATAATTGTGTATGAATCTGAAATTGTTGCGTATCAGGGTGAGCCTCGGGTCGTCGGGGGCGTTTGCGAGGGCGTCGGCGTCGCGGTCGAAGGAGAACAGCCTGCCTTGCGGAGAGAGTCTCGCGAGAATCTCGCGGCTGTGCCCGCCGCCGCCGAAAGTGGCGTCCGCATAGCGCCCGTCCGCTTTCTGCAGGAGAGCGTCCACGCTTTCGCGGAGCAGTACCGGATTGTGATATTCTGACATGACGCCTCTTCCCCTATTTCTTGGAGAGGCTTTCTGCTATGGCGATGAATTCTTCATCGGAAATGGCCGAGGCTTCGTATTTCTCCCTGGCCCAAATCTCGATTTTGAAATCATTGCCGGAGAAAACCACTTCCTTGTTCACACCTATCGAACTGAGGAGCTTGCGGCTGACGGAGATGCGGCCGAATTTCGGATCCGGCTCCACCACGTCGCGGTCCCGCATGTATTCTCTCCAGAATGTTGCGTGCTGTCTGTTGAAAGTCAGGTCGAGCGACTCCTTCAGAGCTCCCGACTGGCGTTCCCATTCTTCCATGGTGTACATCTCCAGACAAGGCTCGAAAAGGTTCTTCTTGACCACAAACCTGAGGTCGCCGCCCGGGCCCAGCGCGGCCTTGAGCGGCGCGGGGAAGACGAGTCTCCCCTTGTCGTCCAGCCTGGCTGTGTATTCTCCGATGAAAGTGACCATAATTAACCCTTATACGCAGGGTCAAAGGTAGTGATTTTTTTACATTCTCTTACATTTCTTTCCAAATTTTTACACTTTGCCAAATTTCCCTTATATTTGTATGAAGTATGTACAATGTCAATGACTTTTCGAGGCTGGAGCTGAGCCTCTCCGCATGCAGGAGCAACTACCGTTATTTTCGCTCCCTTCTCAAGCCTTCCACCAAGCTGCTCGTGCTCGTCAAGGCCAACGCCTACGGTCACGGGGCCGTGGAGTTCGCCTCTATGCTGCAGGCCGAGGGGGCCGACTATCTTGCCGTGGCTCTTCCCGTGGAGGGGATGGAACTCCGCTCCAACGGCATCTCGCTGCCTATACTCGTGCTGACCGCAGGCACGGATTTCTTTCCCGAGATCATTGACAATCACCTGGAACCCGGCATCCCCAACCTCTACGCTCTCGAAGCGCTCTGCGCTGCTCTGCGCGGGCGCGGAATCAGCGATTTTCCCATCCACGTCAAGCTTGACACGGGGATGCACCGTCTCGGCTTCATGACATCGGAAATCCCCGCGCTGCTCGACTTCCTGTCGGAGCACAAGGAGGTGAGGGTCAAGTCGATATACTCGCACCTCGCGGCGGCGGAGGACCCTTGCGAGGATGAGTTCACCCTCGGGCAGATAGAGATGTTCAGCCGCAACGCCGGGAGGATTTCGCAGGCTCTGGGCTACAGGCCGATGTGGCACATGCTCAATTCCGCCGGGATAGAGAGATTCCCCCGGTACCAGTTCGACATGGTGCGGCTCGGAATCGGAATCTACGGCATCAGCGCCCTGCCCGGAGTGAGGCTCTCCCCGGTGGCCTCCCTCAAGGTCAAAATCCTGCAAATCAAGACCCTCGGAGCGCAGGACGGAACCATAGGCTACGGCAGGCACGGCCACGTCGCCCCGGAGGGCACGGTGATAGCCACGATTCCGGTGGGCTATGCCGACGGCATCGACAGGCATCTGGGCTGCGGCGCGGCGTCGTTCAACGTGAACGGGCACAGGGCCCCCACGATAGGCAACATCTGCATGGACATGTGCATGCTGGACGTGAGCGGAATAGACGTCAGGGCGGGGGATACCGTGACGATTTTCGGCGAAGACCCGACGGTGTGTGAGCTCGCCCTCATCCTCGGCACGATTCCTTATGAAATACTGACCTCCGTCCCACGCAGAATAGAAAGGATAATAGTCAAATGAATATGAAAAGAATCATCATCACCATCGTCGCGCTTGCGCTGACAGGAGTCGGCGCCGCGGCGCAGCAGAGCGGGGGCATCACTCCTGAGATGCTCACCGAGATTGAAAAGGGATATCAGGGCAGCGCCGCCGACAAGGCGATACGCAACGCCCTCAACACCGCTTCCGTAGCTGTCCTGGCCGCCAACGCGGACAATGCGGCGATGATTGACACGGAGTTCTCCGACCGCGTGAAGACGGTCGGCATCACCGATCAGAAGTCCTCGGGACGCTGCTGGCTCTTCACCGGACTGAATGTCCTGAGAGCCGCCGCCATAGAGAAATACGACCTCGGGGATTTCCAGTTCTCGCAGTCCTACTGCTTCTTCTATGATCAGCTCGAAAAGGCCAACCTCTTCCTGCAGGCCGTCATCGACACCCGCGAGAAAGCCTTCGACGACCGCGAGGTGGACTGGCTCTTCTCCAATCCGCTCAGCGACGGAGGCACTTTCACAGGGGTCGCCAATCTCGTCACGAAATACGGCCTGGTGCCTTCGGGCGTGATGCCGGAGAGCTACACGGCCAACAACACCTCGGCGATGACGACCCAGCTCAAGACCCTCCTGCGAAAGGACGGGCTCAAGCTCCGACAGACTCCTCAGGGAGTGAAGAAAAAGAATCTCCCCGCATACCTTCAGGCGCAGAAAGTGGAGATGCTCAAGGACATATATCACGTTTTGGCCCTTGCCTACGGCGTGCCTCCGACCTCCTTTGAGTGGAAAGGGAAGAGCTACACCCCGCAGGAGTTCTACAGTGAGCTGCTCGGCTACGATCTGGAGCACGGCTACGTGATGCTCATGAACGACCCGTGCCGCGAGTACGGCAAGGTCTATGAGATACAGTACGACCGCCACATGTACGACGGGCAGAACTGGCTCTATGTCAATCTCCCGATCGAACGCATCAAGCAGATGGCCATCTCCTCCATCAAGGCGGGCAAGGCGATGTACTTCTCGTGCGACGTGGCCAAATATCTCAACCGCTCCAACGGTGTCGCCGACCTGCGCAACTTCGACTACGAGTCCCTGCTCGGCGTGGACCTCTCCATGGACAAGAAGCAGAGGGTGATGACCCACGCGAGCGGTTCGTCCCATGCCATGACCCTCATCGCCGTGGATCTCAAGGACGGAGTGCCGCAGAAGTGGATGGTGGAGAACAGCTGGGGCGCGTCATCGGGATATAAGGGCAACATAATCATGACCGACGAGTGGTTCAACGAATATATGTTCCGTCTCGTGGTGGAGAGGCAGTTCGTCCCTGAGGACATACTGAAGATGCTGGAACAGAAGCCTGTGCAGCTTCCGGCCTGGGATCCTATGTTTCTCGCCGAGGAATAGTTCCGGACAATATGGAGCCGTTTCTCGAACAGGTCGCCCGGCACTATTTCGTTGCGGGCGGGGTGGAGCGTCTCTGCTTCATCTTCCCGAACAGGCGCGCGGAAGTTTTCTTCAGGAAATATCTCGGCGAGCTCGTCCGCGACAGCGCCCGTCCGCTGATTTCGCCCGAAGTCTGCACGATGAAGGACTTCTTCTACGGCGCGGCCGATGTCCGGGAAGCGGACCAGATCACCCTGCTGCTTGAGCTGTATGACTGCTATTGCGCCCTGAATCCGTCCCACGAGAGTCTGGACGATTTCATCTTCTGGGGAGGGGTGCTGCTGTCGGACTTCAATGACGTGGACAAGTATCTTGTCGGGGCCGAATCGCTCTTTGCCAACATCTCCGACCTGCGCAGGATGCAGGACGATTATGAGTATCTCGAACCCTCGCAGGAGGAGGCGATAAGGCGTTTTGTCTCGCATTTCCGCACGGGGGGCCGCTACAAGGAGGAGTTCCGCAGAATCTGGGACATCCTGCTCCCGCTGTACAGCTCTTTCAACCGGACCCTTTCGGAGAAGGGGCTCTCCTACGAGGGGCAGGTGTACCGCTCTCTGGCGGAGCGGCTCTCTTCGGAAAGCGTCGTCGACATCCTCGGGATGCGTTTCCCGGAAGTTGACAAATACGTCTTCGTGGGGCTCAACGCGCTCAACGAGTGCGAGAAGCGTCTGATGCGAAAGATGCGCGACGCCTCCCTGGCCGAATTCTGCTGGGACTACAGCGGCGCGATGATACGCGACCCCCGCAACAGATCCTCGCGCTTCATGGCGGACAATGTTCTGGAATTCCCGCAGGCCTTCTCTCCCGACGGGGGAGCTGCTCTCGAAGTCCCCGAGGTGAACCTGCTCAGCATACCGTCTTCCGTGGGGCAGGCGGCGCAGCTGCCGCAGATTCTCTCGCGGCTCGGCGCCCGGGGCATCGAGACCGCCGTGGTGCTTCCTGACGAGTCCCTGCTCCTGCCCGTGCTCAACTCCATCCCCGAATACGTCCACGACATCAACGTGACGATGGGCTACCCCATGCGGGGCAGCGGCCTGTGGGCTCTGATGAACGAAATCTCGGCCCTTCAGATGCACCTGCGGGAGAGGGACGGCGAGTGGTATTTCTACCACAAGCAGGTCTGGGCCATATTCTCCAACAGCGTCTTCAAGTCCGTGATTTCCCCGCAGGGGGAGGAGATTCTTGCGGCCATCCGGAAGGAGGCGCGCTACTACATCCCGCAGTCCGCGTTCGCCCCTGACCCGCTGCTGGAGCTGATATTCCGCCCCGTGGTCACCGCTCCGGGGGAGGCGGACCCCGCTCAGATAGAGAAGATTTGCGCCTATCTGAGGGAGTTGCTGACGGGGATGGCCCCCGCGCTGAAGAACGTCCCCGACATGGCGATGGAGCTTGATTTTGCGGCCGAGTGCTACAGCGCCGTAGGCACTCTCGCCCGCCACTGTCTCCCGGTGCTGCCTCAGACCTGGTTCCGCCTGCTCGACAGGATGATAGGAGGGGCGGCGGTGCCCTTCAAGGGGGAGCCTCTCAACGGCCTGCAGATTATGGGCCCGCTGGAGACGAGGGCGCTCGATTTTGACAACGTGGTCATCCTCAGCTGCAACGAGGGGGTGTTCCCGAGACGCAGCGTGAGCTCCTCCTTCATCCCCCCGGAGCTCCGCCGGGGCTTCTCCCTGCCCACCTACGAGCATCAGGATGCCGTGTGGGCGTATTACTTCTACCGTCTGCTCCAGAGAGCACGGAGGGTGTGGCTGCTGATGGACTCCCGCACGGAGGGCACAAGGAGCGGGGAGGAGAGCCGCTACGTCAAGCAGCTGGAGATGCACTTCGGAGTGAAGCTCAGGCGCTTTGTGGCCAAGGCTCCGATAGAGAAGAACGTCGAGCCCGACAGCATTCCCAAGACGGCCCCTGACATAGATTTCCTGCGCGAGAAGGGCAGGCTCTCCGCCACGGAGCTGCAGAATTATCTTGCCTGCCCGGCCAAATTCTATTATCACGCCATCAAGGGCCTCAGAGCCAAGGAGGAAGTTTCCGAAACGATGGACGACGGAATGCTGGGAAGGGCGTTCCACGCGGCGATGCAGACGCTCTACACGCGTCCCGGGGGCATTCTCGATGAAACTTACCTTAAAAGCCTGCTCGAAGGGGAGGCCGTCCTTGGCACCGTGCGAGGGTGCATGATGAAGGAGCTCAACTGCTTCGAGGTGGCGGGGCGCAACCTCATCTTCGAGGATATGATCTGCCGCTATGTGCGCAAGGTCGTGGAAAGCGACCTGAATCTGCTCAAAAGCTGCGCCCGGGGGCAGATCCGCATCCTCGGCCTGGAGCTCAGACGGACGGCCCGGATAGGGGGCTTCCTTTTCAAGGGAGCCATCGACAGGCTTGACAGCATAACTCCCGGGGAGATCAGAATCGTGGACTACAAGACCGGCAAGGTCACGGACGACGACTTCATCATCACGGAAGACAATGCCGAGAAGGTCGTGGATCTGCTCTTCGGGGATGACAACGGCAAGCGTCCCAAGATTGCGCTGCAGCTCTATCTCTATGACCGCTACGTGTCCTCCGATCCGGCCTTCGCGGGCTGCACTTTCGTGAACTCCATCTATCAGACTTCCAGGCTCTTTGTGAAGAACGTGGAGAATATCACTCTCAACGGCAGGTTCAACTCCCTGATGGAGACGCGGCTGGAGGAGCTTCTCTCGGAGATCTCCGACTGCTCGGTTCCTTTCCGCCGGACTTCCGACCTCCGGACGTGCACCTGGTGTGATTTCAAAAGCATTTGCGGACGATGAAGATTCTAAAGGCCAGCGCCGGTTCGGGCAAGACCTACCGGCTTTCCAAGACATATGCGGGGCTTCTTCTGGGCAGCCCCGCGCAGGATGCCTACAGGCACATACTTGCGGTGACTTTCACCAACAAGGCCACCGCCGAGATGAAGAGCCGCATCCTTCGGGACCTCTACAAATCCGACGACCCGAAGGCGCGGGGGCTGCTCGTGGACATGCTTCACGACTATGGCGCGTTCTCCGTCAGCACGATAGACAGGTTCTTCCAGCAGACGCTCAAGGCCTTCTCCCGTGAGATAGGGCAGATGGCCGATTACCGGATAGAACTCGACAGGGATTCGCTCATCCGCGAGTCGATGGACAGGATACTCGACTCCCTGACCCCCGATGACGGGGAACTTCTCTCATGGATCAAGGAGAGCGTATCCGAGAGGCTCGAACAGGGCAAACGTCCGGGCATAGACGAGAGCCTCTATGAGATGGGGAAGCTCCTGAAGTCCGAGGAGCACCGGGAACTCTCCGAAAAGAGTCCCTTGAGCGATGCGGAGGCTTTCAGCCACAAGCGCCTTCTCGAAATCCGCAAGGCGTGCGGGGGTATCATAAAGGACTTCGTGAAGGAAGTCCGCCGACACGGGATCGAGGCCTCCGACGGAGATTTTGTCAAGATGCCGCTCAAGCGGGTCCTCGCCAAGGATCCGGAGCTGGCGGAGTATCTGGACGAAAACTACCGGGCCTATGCCACCGCGTTCATCATCAATTCCCTCACTTTCAGCCTCGGCCTTGCCGGGGAGTTCTACAAGGAGTTCGACGCCCTGCTCAAGGAGAAGAACCTGCTGTGCCTGGACGAGTCCAACACCATCCTGCGCGACATCATCAACGGCTCGGACGCTCCTTTCGTGTATGAGAAGCTCGGAGTGAGGTATGAACATTTCCTGCTCGACGAGTTTCAGGACACCTCCAACATACAGTGGGACAACTTCCTCCCGCTTCTTCGCGAGAGCGAGTCCAAGGGAGGCTCCAGCCTGATAGTGGGCGACGTCAAGCAGAGCATCTACCGTTTCCGGGATTCTGACTGGCGGCTGCTCGGAGAGAAGGTCGCGGAGGAGTTCCCCGAGGCGGACGTGGAGACTCTCGACTGCAACTGGCGCAGTTCCCGCCGGGTGGTGTCGTTCAACAACGCCTTCTTCTCCAAGGCCTCCGAGGCTCTGGGCCTGAGGGACATCTATTCCGACATCTCCCAGACCCCCAAGGCGGACGAGCCGCAGGAGGGGCAGGTGCGTCTGAGCTTCTGCGACGACCAGCTTGAGGCGGTGATGGAATCCGTGAACGCCGCCAGGGAGTCCGGGGCCGAATGGAGTGACATAGCCGTGCTGGTGCGCGGGAAGAAACAGGGTGCGGACATAGCCGATTACTTGATTTCCAATCAGGTTCCGGTAATCTCCGACGATTCGCTCAACATGAAGTCGTCGAGGGTCGTGCGCCGTCTGACGGCCCTGCTGGAGGCCTTTGAGAATCCCGGCGAGAGCATCAGCTCTTTCCTCTGCGAGTCATTGAAAGTGGAGTTCCCGACGACTTATCATTCCCTTGTGGATCTGTGCGAATCGCTGCTGCGTGACCTTAAGGGGTGCGATCCCGCCGCCTTTGAGGGGGAGACCCTCTTCATCCAGGCTTTCATGGACGAGCTTCAGAGCTGGACGGAGGTGAACGGCAACAGTTTGAGATATTTCCTCGAATACTGGGAGGAGAAGGACCGCTACATCGGCTCGCCCGAGAATTCCGCCTCCGTCAGGATACTGACGATCCACAAGTCCAAGGGCCTGGAGTTCCCCTATGTGATTTTCCCCTTCGCGGACAAGGTCGAGCTTTACAAGAGCAGTGTCCACTGGTGCCGTCTCGACGCGGCGAAGGCGCATCTGCCCGCCTGTCTGGACGGAATCTATCCTGTCAACCTCGGTTCGCAGGCCGAAGTCTCGTTCTTCAGCGGGGATATGGACGAGGAGAGAGCCAGGCAGGTCGTGGACAACATAAACCTTTTCTACGTGGCCCTGACACGTGCGGAGAAATGCCTGCACGTCATCTCCGCCCCGCCGACGGCCACTTTCAAGACTTCTCTCAAGAAGGGACGGCCGGACTACAAGAGGATGAGCGACATTCTCTATGAATTCGGCGGGTGCATGGACGAGAGGGTCTATGGCGAGGCATACGATTTCAGCAGGATGAAGCGAAGGGAGCTCTCAAAGGAGGAAGAGTTTCCGATTGAGTTTGCCTCAGTACCTCTTGCCGGCAGGCTCGCCCCTTCTTCCGATGCTCTGGATTTCTTCGGGGACGACGGGCAGACGGGGGTGAAGGCCTCCGTGCGCCGCAGGGGAGTGGTGCTGCACAAGATTCTGTCGGGCATAGTCTCCCCGGAAGACCTGGACGGCGCGGTAGGCGCCGCGCTTGCGGACGGTCTTCTCGACCCTGCCGACGCCGTTGAGGCCGGAAGACTGCTCTCGGAGCGGATGGCCTCTCATCCCGAGTGGTTCCCCTCATCCGGCGAGAAGGGGGTGCGCATCCTCAACGAGACTTCGCTTTTCTCTTCGGAGGGCAGGGAATATCGTCCCGACAGGGTGGTGATACGCCCCGAAGGGGTCATCGTGCTGGATTTCAAGTTCGGCGCTCCGGAAGAGAAGTACCTGCGGCAGGTCGGCAACTACGCCGCGATATACCGTCAGCTGGGCTACAATGTGCTTTCTGCGGTGATATGGTACGTGGAGGAAGATAGAATGGAGATAATATGATAAAAAAGTTTTTTCTTTTCGTGTCCTGCCTGCTCCTTGTGGGGGCTGTCTGCTCAGGACAGACTGATGATATGCACAAGCGGCCTCCCCGGGTGCCTAAAAAAGTGGTCTTCGCCGGACAGACTGTCCGTTTCGACCGGAGCGACCTATATGAGAGGATGGACCGGGAGCTGATAACGTTCACCTATATGCACACCAACTCCACCCTGCTGCTCAAGCGCTCCGAGCGCATTTTTTCGCAGGTTGTGCCGATTCTGCGCATGGAAGGGGTGCCGGACGACCTCAAATACCTCATGGCGATAGAGAGCAATCTTGAACCTAGGGCGCTCTCTTCGGCTGGGGCGGCCGGCCTGTGGCAGCTCACCAAGGCGACAGCCAGAGAGTACGGACTGGAGGTAAGCTCCGAGGTCGATGAACGCTACAATATCGAGAAATCCACCAGGGCGGCCTGTGCTTATCTCAAGAAAGCTTACGAGAAATACGGCGACTGGATGACCGTGGCCGCGAGCTACAACGGCGGGCAGAACGGCATATCCCGCAAAATCTCGGGTCAGCGCCGCCAGAGCGCGCTTGACCTATGGCTTGTGGAGGAGACTTCCCGCTACATGTTCAGAGTCCTGACAGCCAAGCTGTTCTTCGAGAATCCGTCCGACTTCGGCTACGACGTGCCGCATTCGGAGCGCTACCCATATCTCTCACCTGCCAGGACAGTCGAGGTGAACGGCCCGATAGAGAGCCTCGTCGATTTCGCCGAGCAGAACGGCGTCAGCTATGCGCAGCTCAAGGGAGCCAACCTGTGGCTGCGGGACGACAAGCTTCTCAACAAGGCCGGCAAGAAATACGATATCATCATCCCCCGGACAGAAGAAGGACGCTGACGGCGGGCTATCCGCGCTTTAGGAATGCGTCGAGAATCGGCTGGAGGGTGTTGAGGTCCGGCACGAGCACCTGACGCGGCTTCGAGCCTTCCTGATGTCCCACGATGCCGGCCGCTTCGAGCTGATCCATCACGCGCCCGGCCTTGGCGTAGCCCATTCCGAGCTTCCGCTGCAGGTCGGAGGTGGAGCCCCTCTGTGTGGTGACCACCATCTTGGCGGCTTCCTCGAAGCGCTCGTCGAGGCTGTGCATATCCACTCCGCCTCCCGCTTCTCCGCCCTCGGAGGCCGCGTCTTCCACGGAAGGAAGGTAGTACGGGCTGTTGTAGCTCCGGCCATAGCCCTTCTGCTCTCCGATGAATCGGGTGATGCCGTCGATTTCCTCGTCCACGTCCACGAGGGCGCACTGTATTCGCTCCGAGTCTATGCTTGCGGAGAAGAGCATGTCTCCCCGGCCTATGAGCTTCTCGGCTCCCGGGCTGTCGAGTATCGTCATCGAATCGGTTCTGGATGCGACGCGGAACGCGATCCGCATAGGGAAGTTGCTCTTGATGACTCCGGAGATGACGTCGACCGACGGTCTCTGCGTCGCCAATATCACGTGCAGCCCGGCTGCGCGGCCCTTCTGGGCCAGACGGACAATGGAGTTCGTGATGCTGCGGCTCGCGGCCTTGGTCTCCGGGCTTGCTCCCTGGCTCATCGTGAGGTCGGCGTACTCATCGACCACGACCACCAGATACGGCAGGAAACGGTGCCCCTTCTCCGGGTTGAGCCGTCTGGACTTGTATTTCTCGTTGTACAGGCGGATATTGTTGACCCCGGATTTGCTGAGCAGCTCGTATCTCTGGTCCATCTCGATGCACAGGGAGCGGAGGATTTTCTCCGCGTCCTTGGGCTTCTTGACGATGGCGTTGTCCTGTTCCTCCTCTTCCGAGCAGGCGTCCGGCAGCACGGCCAGATAGTGCTTCACGAGCCTGGAATATACCGAGAACTCCACCATCTTAGGGTCGATGAACACGAACTTGAGCTCCGAAGGGTGCTTGCTGTACAGGAGGGAGGTCACGATCACGTTGAGCCCCACCGACTTGCCCTGTTTGGTCGCGCCCGCCACGAGCAGGTGCGGAGCGTCCGCGAGGTCGAATACCTTCACTTTCTGTGTGATGGTGTATCCTATGGCCACCGGCAGGTCGGCCTTGCTGCTGCGGAACTCGTTGTCGTTGAGCAGGGCTTTCAGAGGGACGATGGACGCGTGGTCGTTGGCCACTTCGATTCCCACCGCGTCGGAGAGCACCACTACTCTCACTCCCTTGGCGTTGAGAGCCAGCGCGATGTCTTCCTGAAGCTTCTTGATGTCCGCGATTTTGACTCCCGGAGCCGGATACACTTTATAGAGGGTCACCGTCGGGCCCACTATCGCCTTGACGTCGGTGATCTGAATCTTGAAGTTGGCAAGGGTCGCCCGTATCTTGTTGTTGTTGCGCGTCAGCTCCTCGCTGGAAACCTCCTTGCGTCCGTTGGCGTGTGATTTGAGCAGGTCGAGCGACGGGAACCTGTAGTCCGGCAGCCCGTCCGGCGGGTCGAGCCTGTTGTCTATCGGGGTCAGGTCCTGCGTGACCGCGGTGTTCAGATTGTTTGCCTGGACGACGGTGAAGCTCCCTCCGGCACCCGCTTCCGCCGCCTGTCCCGCTTCCGGCGCGGCTTGCTCTTTTGGCTCCGCTTCCTCTTTTGATTCCGCCGTTTCTGCGCTCACGCTTGCACTTGGCTGCGCCTCCTGCGGAATCTCCTCCTCTTCTTCAGGCTCGGGCTCGGGCTCGGCTTCCGTCACCGGCATTTCGCTCTCGTCAGGCGGAAGCGTCCCGGAAGTTTCGCGGATGCCCTCTTCCGTCTCTTTCTCCCGGCGTTTTGTCTCTTTCTCCTTTTTCTCGCCGACCGTGGCGAGCCATCTGCTGAACTTCTTGGAGGAGAATATCAGCAGGATGACGAAGAGCACGGCGATGGAGATTCCGGTCACTATGGCTCCCGTCTGTTCTTCGGCCCAGGCCACGGCTCTCGCCCCGCACCTGCCTCCGAGACCTCCGCCGAAGACATTGTCCATGGAGAGAAGACCTCCGATGAAGGCGAATGCGAGAGCGGAGATGCTCGCGCCGAAAAGCGAGATGAGCACGCTCTTGACCACAGACCCCTCCCACCTGCGCCTTAGAAGTTTTATCGAGATGGCCGCCGGGATGATGACCAGCGCGAAGCTTCCGAGTCCGAAAAGTTCGCATACGAGAAAGCGTCCCGTGCTGTTGCCCGCCTTCCCGGCCATGTTGCCGGCCTGACCTGCGATGCCGTCTCCCTGCAGGCTCATGTCCTGCTGCCAGTGCAGGAGGTAAGATGCGGATGACAGGAATATGAACACGGCGAAAACGGCCGCGCAAAGCCCGGCCGCCCGGATTGCGGCGGCCTTCTCATCTTCGTCCCATCTGCCCCAGAGTCCCATTATTTCTTCTTGTTCTGCCTTCTGTTGTTCTTGCGCTGGCGGTTGTTCTTCTGTCCGCCCTGCTGTCCGTAATTGACCCCGAGGCCGGGACGCGCGAAGTTGGAATCCATCGAGATTTTCCCGAGATCCAGTCCTTCGGGCACTTTGAGCCTGTAGTCGGACAGCTTTTCGATGTCGGCGAATATCGTCTCGTCGGCGACGCTGTCCTTGTTCCATATCAGGTACTGCTGCCTCATGTAGATGGCAAGGCAGCGAATCATCTCAGTCTTGACCTCGCCCTCCGGTTCGCCGCAGAGCAGGCGGATGATTTTCTCTATGTTGCGCCCGTAATGCGCGGCCTTGATTCTTTCGTCCTTCATCGGGAGCGGCACAGGGGCGGTGGTGAACTCCTCCCGCTGCGGGCAGGGGAACGGGGAGTCCACGTCCAGGTCGAAGTCCGCTATCATGTAGAGCTGGTCCCAGAGCCTGTGCTCGTGGTTCTCCTGGAGGTGCACCTGCGGGTTGAGGATTTCCATCACCTTGATGACTGCGCGGGCCTGCTGCGTGCGCTTCTCCTTGTCCGGGATGGTGCGCAGTCTCTCCACCATCCTCAATACGTTGCGCCCGTACTCCGGCATCGCGAGTTTCTCCCTTTCAGTGTTGTACTCCAGTCCGAGCTTGTCGGAGTCCGTGTATTTTTCTTCCATTGCGTGTCTAAAGTTAAAGTTGCAAAGATAGCGAATTTGCCCGAAATTATTTTTCGCTTCTGAAGCCTTCGGAGGTCCATACCCCGTCGGACGAGATCAGGCAGGCCTCTATCCCCGGATGCTCCAGGATGAATTTCCGAGCGGCATCCGGGCCCATCACCATGCAGGCCGTCGCGAGAGCGTCCGCTTCCGCCGCGCTCGGAGCCACTATCGTGGCGCTGAGCAGGCCGTGCTGCACCGGAAATCCGGTCCTGGGATCTATGGTGTGGGCATATTTCTTCCCGTCGCGGACGTAGAATTTGCGGTAGTTTCCGGAGGTTACTATCCCCTGGCCGCTCCCGTCCGAACGCCATACCCCCCGCAGATCCTTTCCCGGAGTGTCGTTGCCGTCCACCGGGTTGTCAATCCCTATGCTCCAGCCCTTTCCGGACGGATTGACCCCGTCGCAGTATATCTCCCCGATGTCCACGAGCATGTCCTTCACTCCTATTGAATATAAGTAAGAAGCGATGACGTCGCACGTGTATCCTTGTGCTATTGCGTTGAAATTGAGTGTTTTGTGCTCCTCGCACAGAAGCTTCGCGGCGGATATCCTTTCCGGGGAGGGGAGGGAGTCGGCGGTGAAGCCGAAGCCCCAGATGTCGAACAGGGGGCCCGCCCACACGTCGAAGGCTCCGCCGGTCATGTCGTGGTATTTCTCCGACAACTCCAGAAGGGCTTCGAAGTGCCTGTCCGGGGTAATCCTCTCTCCGGCATTGCGCCTGCTGAGCAGCGAGTTGCGGTTGTATCCGGAGATGCTGAAGTCAATCTCTTCCAGAAGGGAGCTGATGCGGCTCCCTATGGTGTCTTCCGGGACGCTGACCCCCTTGAGATTGGCCTTGACGGCATATACGCCCCCCTGCGCGTAGCCGCTGAACGTTACGTATCTGTTTCCGGTGCATCCCGCCGCGATCATCGCCGCCAGCAGGAGCAGTGTTTTGGGAATGAGCTTCATTTTTTCGGCAAAGTATTTGTACAAACTTTGCAAAGTTATAGGATTTCAGTGCAAATTGCACGCGATAGTCACTATATTTGCAGACTGTACGTATTAGAAATTATCGAGGATGAAAATCTGGAAAATATCACTTGCGGCTCTCGCCTGCGCCGCCTTGCTGCTTGAGGGGTGCAAGAAGGACTCCGACGATTCAAAGCTCTACCTGACCGGCTCCCTGTCCGTCACCGTCCCCACCTATGTCAAGGCGGGCTTCACCAAGTCTTTCTGCATCGACAGCCTCATGACGGTGAGCCGCAGCGACGGCGGTGCGATAGGATATTATTTCAAAAATCCGTCCACGGCGGTCTATGACACCCTCGTCGCGGGGGACGGAACAGTCCTGGAGAAGGTCTTTACTTTCGAGGTTCCGGACACGCTCGGGAATCTCTCCCTTACTTTCGGAGCTTTCACGACTGACGGGCTCTACTACGGGACCAGCACTTCAAAGACCTTCACCGTCGTCAAGTCCGGTCTGGACGGCGACGGCTCCATCACCGGATTCGTCAGGACGGAGGGCGACAAGACATATACGGATCCGAGGGACGGACGCGAGTATTGCTACACCAATATAGACGGAACCGACTGGATGCGCCAGAACCTCGCTTGGGAGGGTGCCGGCTACGCTTACGGCGGCTGTGACGTGATGTCGGACATCTTCGGCCGCTATTACAGCTGGAACGAGGCTCAGACCGCCTGTCCCGAGGGCTGGACGCTTCCTTCCGATGCGGACTGGCTTGCGCTCGGAAGCAAGTTCGGCAGCGGCGCGGAAGCCGGGAAAGACCTGTCCGGACTCGCCGGCTGCCTGATGCAGAACCTCTATTTCAACGGCAGCAGGATGTGGGAGTTCTGGAGGGACGTGAAGATAACGGACAAGTCGGGACTTTCCGTGATGCCGTCGGGCTACGTGTCCATTTCGGGGGACAGTTTCGAGAACAAGGCCCTCTACGAATACGCCGCCTTCTGGACCTCGGACAGCGAGGACGGGAAAGGGGTGCTCCGCTACATCTATCAGGACAAGGACATAGTCTATCGCGCCCTTATGTCAGAGTCGGATTTCGGCTCCACCGTAAGGTGCGTCAGGAAATAGAAGCCACCGCCTCCAGGAAGCCCAGCAGGGATCCGGAGAGCAGGTCGGTGAGATGAACGAGCGGCGGCGGGCACAGTCCTGCCGCCGTTGCCGTTGTGGTAGCCACCGCGCAGATTATCAGCGCCTCCGTCAGAGGGAGGGCCACGAGGTTCGTGATGAGAAAATAGACGGGGAAGGAGCGGAAGTACAGCCAGACCAGCGGCGAGGTGAAAAGCTGGCAGGATATGGTGAGGGCCGATGCGCTCCAGATTCTCTTCAGCGGGCTTTTCTTCGTCCCGGGATACCAGGAGTCAAGCGTCGGGAAGAGGACGTATATTCCGAGCATCGCCAGATAGGAGAGCTGGAATCCCACGGAACTGATGGCCTCCGGGCTGATGGTGAGCTGGATCATCAGGGCGGTCGCATATACCGACATCGGACTTCGTCTCCTGCCCGGGCAGAGCCTCGACGCTTCGTTGAGGCAGATGAAAAGGAACGCCCTCACTACGGAAGCCCCGCAGCCCGTCACCAGAACATAGAAGCCGGATGCCGCCACTCCCGTGAGAGAGGTGACGGTCTGCGCGGCGCGGCTTCTGCCCGCCGGGGCCATCGTCTTCTTGAGCAGGGCGTAGATTATCCCGAGGTGAAGTCCCGAAAGGGCGAGAATGTGGGCCGCGCCAGCGTCTCTGAACGCCCGGGTCGCCTCGGGGGAGAGCCCGCTGCGGTCGCCGGTCAGAAGGGCCGTGACCAGGGCCTGCGCCGAGCCAGTCAGGCCGCAGCGGCTTATGGCCGTTTTGAGCAGTTCGAAAGAAGTCTGCGCGATGGCGGGTCTGTGCCACTGCAGGGCCGCGCAAAGCTCGCCGCAGCAGGAGGAGAAGATTCCGAGGAAAAGAAACGTGACATATCCCCAGAGGAGGCCGCCCGGCTTCCTGCAGAAGAGCGCCATCGACACGAGCGCGGCGGCCAGGGCGGCAGTGCCTATCGCATAGAGGGCGCTCCCTCCGGGAGCCGCCGCCCTCGCCGCCGCTATGCCTGCAAGATAACAGGAGGAAATCCCCACTATGCCGTTCGCCTCGACCATTTTCCCTTCGCTATTTTTCCAAAAATACATATTTATTCGTAATTTTGCCCCACATATCAATGACATTATGATAATTTTAGTAATCAATTGCGGCAGTTCCTCCATCAAGTATCAGCTTCTCGATATGAAGGGGGACGATGTTTACGAACTTTTGGCCAAGGGTCTCGTCGAGAAGATTTCTCTGCCTGACGGATGCATCACACATAAGCCTGTGGGCAAGGAGCCTTTCACCCGGACTCTGCCCATTCCTGACCACAAGGTCGGAATGAAGCTGGTCCTCGACGCGCTGGTGGATCCGGAGCACGGGGTGCTCAACAGTTTCGATGACATCGAGGCCGTGGGACACCGTATCGTGCAGGGGGCCGATTTCTTCTCCGGCAGCGTGCTCGTCGATGACGACGTCATCAAGAAGATCGAAATATGCTGCGATTTCGCTCCGCTTCACAATCCCGCCCACCTTCTGGGCATAGAAGCCATCTCGCACGTGCTCCCGAAGGTGCCGCAGGTCGTCACTTTCGACACCGCCTTCCACCAGACGATGGAGCCGTATGCGTATATGTACGCCCTTCCGTATGAATACTATACCAAATATCGTGTACGCCGTTACGGTGCGCACGGCACGTCCCACCAGTACGTCTCCCGCCGGGGAGCGCAGTTCGCCGGGCTGGATCTGGAGCATTCCAAGATAATCACCTGCCATCTGGGCAACGGAAGCTCCGTCACCGCCATCAAGGACGGCAAGTGCGTGGACACCTCGATGGGATTCACCCCGCTGGAGGGAATGATAATGGGAACCCGCTGCGGCAACATCGACGCCAACATCGTCCCATACATCATGAAGAAGGAGTGCCTCACCCCGGATCAGATGACCGAGGTCATGAACAAGAAGAGCGGCTTCCTCGGGCTTTCCGGCAAGAGCTCCGACATGCGCGACCTCAACGCCCTCGCCCTCGACGGTGACCGCCAGGCCAAGATCGCGCTGAAGAAGCTCACCTACGACACCATCAAGAACATCGGGGCCTACGTGGCCGAGATGAACGGTGTCGATCTCATCGTTTTCACCGCCGGCATCGGGGAGAACAACCCTCGTCTGCGCCGCCGCGTATGCGAGAACCTCGCATATCTCGGAGTGAAGATTGACAACGAGGCCAACGAGAACGCGCACTCCGAGACCATCATCTCCGCTCCGGACTCCGCCGTCAAGGTGGCCATGATTCCTACGAACGAGGAGCTCGTGATCGCGCGCGACACGATGCGCATCGTCTCAGAACTTGACAATTAATCAATTGCGACATGAATAATTTTATCATCGAGACATCCGCAAGGCACGTGCACGTCACCCGTGAGGCCTTGGATATCCTTTTCGGAAAAGGGTTTGAACTTGAGGTGAAAAAGCCCCTCTCCCAGCCGGGGCAGTACGCTTCCAACCAGAAGGTTGAGGTGGTGGGCCCGAAGGCGAGCCTCAAGTGCTCCATCCTCGGACCGATCCGTCCGGAGAATCAGGTGGAGCTTTCATTTACTGACGCCCGCACCGTCGGGATTGTGGCTCCGATCAGGGAGAGCGGCGACGTCGCCGGCTCCGCCCCGTGCAAGATCATAGGCCCTTGCGGCGAGATTGAGCTTTCGGAGGGCGTGATCATCGCCAAGCGTCACGTTCACATGACCCCTGCCGATGCGGAGAAGTTCGGCGTGAAGAACGGACAGATCGTTTCCGTCGAGGTCGAGCAGGAGACGGGACGCAAGCTCATCTTCAGCGACACCGTGATCCGCGTGTCCGAGAAGTACGCTCTCGCGATGCACATCGACACCGATGAGGCCAATGCCGCCGCATGCAGCGGGCAGATCACCGGCCACATCGTGAAGTAGCCTCTTCATCGGTTCCCGCAGAGGGCGCGGAGCTCTTCGAGGGAGAGGCTGCGGGCCTCGGAGGTGCCTTCGAGGAAGTTGTCGGCAAGCTTGCGCTTGGCATCGTGCAGGCGGAGAATCTTCTCCTCGATGGTGTGTGAGCTGATGAGGTGATAGACCGTCACGTTCTGCTTCTGCCCGATGCGGTAGGCCCTGTCGGTGGCCTGGCTCTCAATGGCCGGGTTCCACCACGGGTCGAGGTGGATCACGTAGTTGGCGCCGGTGAGGTTGAGTCCGAGTCCGCCCGCCTTGAGGCTGACGACGAAAGCGTCCCTCTCGCCTTTCTGGAAGTCGGCGACCATCTTGCTGCGGCTGCGGATGGGGGTGGAGCCGTTGAGGTAGAAATATGATATGCCGTCCCTCTCCAGACGGTCGTTCACCATGTCGAGAAAACTCGTGAACTGGCTGAAGATGAGGACTCTGTTGCCCCCGGAAACTATCTCGCGCACGAGTTCGGAGAGTTCGGAGAGCTTGCTGGATTCTTCTTGCCAATCCTTGTTGACAAGGCTCATCGAGCAGGCCGCCTGGCGGAGACGGGTAATCTCCGCGAGGACGTTGACCGTGACCTTGCTCTCTTTGTTCAGTTCCTTCTCGACCCTCTCGCGCATGGTCTCGTAGGCGAGGAGCTCGGAGTCGGAGAGCTGCACGGAGCGGATGATGTCGGTCTTGTCGGGGAGTTCGTCCAGCACTTCGGCCTTGGTGCGCCGGAGGATGAACGGCTGCACGATGCGCTTGAGGCTCCCCAGATCCGGGTCGGCGGCATCGATGAACTTGGATGAAAATTTCTCGAAGCTGCCCATGAGCCCCGGGTTGAGGAACTGGAGAAGGTTCCACAGCTCTCCGAGATAGTTCTGGACGGGCGTTCCGGTGAGAATCAGCCTGGACGAGGCCTTGATCTGCATCGCGGAGACGGATGTCTTGGTCTGGCGGTTCTTGATGGTGTGGGCTTCGTCGAGGCATACCACGTTCCATTTTTTGGCGAGAATGTTCTCCTGCCCGTGGGCGAGCAGGCCGTAGCTCGAGAGAATCACGTCCCCGGCGCAGGCCGAGCTGATGGTGGCGTCGCGGTCGTTCTCGTTGTTGAGGACGGTGACGCGCAGCGACGGGGCGAAGCGGGAGAATTCTTTCTGCCAGTTCATCACCACGGAAGCCGGGGCCACGACCAGAGACGCCCCCTCCTGTGCCTTGTAGAGGATGAATGCTATGGCCTGAACCGTTTTGCCGAGTCCCATGTCATCGGCAAGGCAGGCTCCGGCCCCCCAGTGCGCGAGCCTCACCAGCCAGCGGAACCCCTCCACCTGATAGTCGCGCAGCGTCGCGTTGAGGGCTTGGGGTACTTCCGCTTCGAGCTTGGAGGCTTCCGTGATGCGTTTTTCCAGTTCTTTGACCCCATCGTCGGCCTTGACCTTCATCTGGCGGGAATGTACCAGCTCGGCGAGCGCCCCGATGTTGAATCGGGAGATGTGCACCCCGTTCCTGTCAACTGAGCTTATCGCTTCGAGTCTCTTGATCTGTTTGCGCAGGGTGTCGGTGAGGGAGACATAGCTCTCGTCATCGAGGCGGACATAGTTTCCGACCAGATTGCCGCCGTTGACCAGTGAGAGGAGCTTGTCCAGCGAAATGGAGTCGCTCTCCGACCATCTGACCTCCCCTTCGGCCTCGAACCATTGTTCTCCGGACACGCTGTGCACCGAGATGCTGGTGTCGCCGGCGCGATAGACTTTGATTTTCTTGTTGGACGGCCATTCGAGCACATAGTCTTCCTCCCGGGCGCCGACCCATTCCACCATCCCGAGCAGCTGGTGAGGAGCGGCCTTGTCGGAGTTCTCGATATCAAAACCGTCCAGCTCGTCGAAGCAGTAGTCGGCAAGCTCTTCGAGAAGCTTTTTCTCCTTTGAAAAGCTGCGGGTGATTTGATAGCGTTTGCCGTCTGCCTCGTCATAGACGATTCTCTCGCCCTCTGCCGGGTAGAGCTCAAGCTTTCCTCCGTCCAGAGGGCGGACGCTGAGCCGGATTCCGTAGCCGTCGCCGGACGGGAGTATCTTGACGTGCAGCGACGGCGAACCCTTGACGTTCTCCAGTGACGAGCCTCCTTCAAGCAGCTCGGAGTGGATTTCGATATACGGCGCGAGTTTGGAGAGCAGCTCCCTGAGCCTGCCTTCCGACTGGAGCGGAAAGTTCGGGAGGGAGAGTATGGAGGCAAGTATTTTCGCCTGCATCTTGTTGATGCTCACGACCGCGATGCGGCCCTTGACTGAGGTGTTGCAGTCAGAAGTTTCGCCCCTGCTGAGGGCCTCCCGGGAGAAGTTGGACACTGTCTCGTAGGATTTGCCTTTCTTCCGTATTGCCACGAACGGCTTCTCTTCCACTACCTCGATGTTGTAGTACGGGGCACAGGCTCCGCCGAACACCTTGTCGCTTCCGACGAGAAGAGGCAGGGCTTTGGACGGTTTGACGTGGGGGCCCTCGTAACTGCGCGTGGCCATTTGGGCGATTTTGCGGTCCGTGTCGTCCATGTAGTCCGGGCCTGCACTGTATTCGCTGAAGGAGAGGCGTTTGCCGGCGCTCCATTTGCCGCTCTTCAGGCGCGTCTGGCTCCGTACCTGAAGGACACGGTAAAATCCATCGTAAAAATAGGCGATCCTCGTGGACTTGGTCTCATCCTCCGCCCCTTCAGCTCCGGACGGAACGGAGATGATGCGGTCAATGTCCGAGATTACGCTTTCCCAAAGCTCCACCTTCTTGAAGCGGGTGATGAGCGGGGAGCCTCCGAAAAGTTCCTCCAACTGTTTTTTCTCCGCTTCCGGCATTTCGATATACGGGCTCAGCTCGTGTCTGATGAGGGCGTAGTGCGGGTTCGTTTCAGGGATGCTGTAGCCGAAGTGGCCCTGGAGTATGGCGATGAGTTCGGTGTTTATCGTAAGCCAACGGTAGGTGTTCGCTGCGGACTTGAGTCCGTCTTCGAGCCTTGGCCCCTCCGGCTTGTCAAGGACTCTCGCGGCGAGCAGGGCCGGGTAGAGCTGGGCGGAGTCCTTTATGGACTTCTTGTTCTGAAGCTGTTCGAGCTTGGTGAGGCTCTTCTCCGTGCCGGAGAGTTTGTAGCTGAGAACCAGGAAGAAGCAGAGCAGCGGATCAGAGAAAACGTTTTTGTCGCTGAGAACTGAATCCCGGATTTTGAGGGCGGCGGCGAAAAGCTCGGACGCCGTCCCGTATTGTCCGGCGTAGAGGGCCTTTATGGCGGAGATTGCCGGAGCGGAGTAGAGTTCCCTGACGGGGAGGGGGGAGTCGATGACCTTCCCGGTGCAGGCGAAATATTTGGACTGCAGGCTGTTGAAGAAAAGCCAATAGTTGAAAAAATCCTTCTCCCGTCCTTTGCGCGTGTATCTTACGGCAAGGTCAAGACAGCGTTCCAGTATCCCGGGGTCCTCGTTGTTGTAGAGGGTGTGCGAGAGGACGCGGTCGAATATGTAGCTTGAGAATTCGTCGCAGAAGAACTTCAGGGCGTATCCGTCAAGGGCTCCACTGTCGTTGGCGTAGCGCAGGTATGACGCTCCCATCTCTACGGGGAATGAGCCTGCGACCTTGTCCGCTATGTTCGTCTCTCCCTTGTGCAGGGCGCGGGCCACCGCCCAGACGAACTCGGCGTTGTTGTTTCTGGTCGGGAAGAGTTTCTCGAATTTTTTGAGCAGCCCCTTTTCGTGCTCCATAAAATAGGTCGCGGCGGCGAAGAATGACTGGGTTTTGATGCTGTAGCCTCTTTCCCGCAGGCTTAACCACTTGACGCTGATGAGTTCCGCAGAAGAGAGGAAGTCGGTGGCCCTGTTCAGCTTGCTGTTGTCCCAGCCGAGCCTCGCTGCAATCATTCTAAGTTCAGAGGTGTTTATCTGCCTGGCAAAATACGTCAGCAGGCAGGTCACTTCGCGGTATTCGCCGTTGAGGCAGTCTTCTGCGGAATAAAATTCGGGAACCATTTCAAAACAGCTTCTAAGTGTATGAAAAATCTTCTAAAGCTAGCGATTTCTCGCAAGAAGTGCAAGCCCGGTGGGGGATATATGAATAAGCGCGGCCCCCGAAAAGAGTCCGCGCTTTGTCCGAATGCTCCGCAGAAATTATTTCTTGCGGGCCTTGTATCTCTGATAGAACATATCAACTCGACCGGCGCTGTCGACAATCTTCATCTTGCCGGTGTAGAACGGGTGAGACGTGTTTGAAATCTCAAGCTTCACGAGAGGGTACTCCACTCCGTCAATGGTGATGTTCTCCCTGCTGGTGGCGCAGGAACGGGTGATGAAAACCTCTTCGTTTGACATATCCTTGAAAGCTACAAGTCGGTAGTTTTCGGGATGTATTCCTTTTTTCATAATGTATTGGTGTTTTTGAACGGGCGCAAAGGTACGAATAATTTTCGTAATTTTGCAAGCATTATGACATTGATTAAATCTATTTCCGGAATACGCGGGACTGTCGGCGGTCCTTGCGGCGAGGGCCTGACCCCCGTTGACATAGTGAAGTTTACATATGCCTACTGTGAATGCCTGCGAAGGCGCATCCCGTCTCCTTGCGGAGGCAGGCGACATAAGGTCGTCGTGGGGCGTGACGCCCGCCTGAGCGGGGAGATGGTGGAGCAGCTGGTGTGCGGCACTCTTGTCGCCTGCGGCGTGGATGTCGTCAAATGCGCTCTGGCCTCCACTCCCACGACCGAACTTGCGGTGCGCTTCGCATCGGCCGACGGCGGCATCATCATCACGGCCAGCCACAACCCCCGCCAGTGGAACGCCCTCAAGCTTCTCAACGAGAGAGGGGAGTTTCTCACGGCGGCCCAGGGACAGGAGATTCTCACTCTGGCGGAGAGCGGAGAGTTCGACTTCGCACCGGTGGATGAGCTGGGACATATCAGCGAACACGATTTCACCGATGAACACATAGACTCCGTGCTCTCGCTGGAAGCCGTTGACGCTGAAGCGATAAGAAAGGCCGGGTTCAGGGTGGTGCTGGATTCCATAAACTCTGTCGGCGGCATCATAATGCCCCGCCTGCTTGAGAGGCTCGGAGTGGAGTGCATCACTCTCAACGGGGAGCCTACCGGCGATTTCGCCCACAATCCCGAGCCGCTTCCCGCCAACCTCACGGCCCTCAGCGATGAGGTGGTGCGCGAGAAGGCCGACCTTGGAATAAGTGTGGATCCGGATGTGGACAGGCTCGCATTCATCTGTGAGAACGGGGAGCCGTTCGTGGAGGAATACACCCTCGTGAGCGTTGCGGACTACCTGCTCGAAAGGGCTGAAAAACAGGGAGTCATGCCTCGCAACACGGTGTCCAACCTCAGCTCGTCCAGGGCGCTTCGCGATGTCACGGAAGCTCACGGAGGAACCTATTTCGCGGCGGCGGTCGGAGAGGTCAACGTCACGACCAAGATGCACGAGGTCGGCGCGCTCATCGGGGGCGAGGGCAACGGGGGAGTGATCTACCCGGCCAGCCATTACGGGCGCGACGCGATGGTGGGGGTGGCCCTGTTCCTGAGCAATCTCGCGCATAAGAAAATGAGCGTGAGCGCCTACAAGGCGACGCTGCCGCAGTACTTCATCGCCAAGAACAGGATTGAGCTTAGCGATGAGTCGCTCATAGACAAGATTCTCTCCGCGCTCAAGGAGCACTTCTCATCCGAGAAGGTCAACACCATGGACGGGGTGAAGGTGGACTTCGAGGCCGAGAGGAAGTGGGTGCATCTGCGCCGCTCCAACACCGAGCCGATCATCCGCATCTACTCTGAAGCTCCGACCGAGGCCGAGGCGCAGAAGCTGGGCGAGGAAGTGGTGGCGCTTGCCAAGAAGCTGATAGGCTGATGTTCTCGTTCAGGACAACTCCCATAGAGGAGCAGCTGGACCGCAGTCTCCGGGAGGGGAGGGTGGCCTGTCTGTGCACGCAGAACTGCTGGAATCCGTCCACCGGGCGATATCTGTACGAAATATTCAGGGAGCGGGGCAATCTGGTCCGCCTGCTGCAGGCGTCGGGGAGCGAATTGTCCCCACAGACCAAGCATATCGATTTCAGCGCGGAGGACCTTGAGGGAATCGACGCCGTGGTCGTGGAAATCCAGGACAGCGGGGCGCGGTATTTCAACTATACCAGAGACGTGATGCGGCTGCTGTCGATGTGCGCCCGCAGAGAGGAGGGCCCGTCGGTCTATGTCGTGGATCATATCAATCCGGCCGGCAGGGTGGTGGAGGGGACGGTTCCCGCCATCGATTCCGACATCTGGACACCGAAAGTCGCGCATCGGCACGGACTTACTCTCGGGGAGCTTTGCAGTCTGTATTGCAATGAGATAGGTGCGCGTTTCCCGCTTCACGTCATCTCGGCCCTGAGTTCTTCCTCGCGTGAAGTTCTGCCTTGGGTGATAGCTCCGGCATCCGACATTCCGGGGATGTTCACCTGCGAGATGTATTCCGGCGGAGGTCTGTGGAACAACACTTCCGTCACTCCGGCCATCGGGACGGCCAGACCTTACGAGTATTTCGGGGCTCCGTTCATCCGCTGCGAGGACGTGCGCTTCCTGCCTGTGCCGGAGGGGGTGCTGATGCGGCCGTGCACCTTCATGCCTGCCGCAGGGCGCTATGCCGGGCAGGAGTGCCGGGGCTATCAGATAATGCTCCTCCCCGGGGCGCAGTACCATTCGCTTCTGCATACCTTGCAGCTGATGCGCTATTTTGCGGATCATTATTCGGAGTTCGAGATGTATGATTCGCTCTTCGTCAAGGTGGCGGATCCTGTCATCGCAGAGTATCTGCGCGGAAGGCTGACTTTCGACGTGGTGCAGGAACATGTCAAGGCGGAGGAGCAGAAGTGGATACGCAAAGCCAAGCGTTTCGTCCTCTATGACGATGCGCCGTACAGAATGAAGTAAAATTTTTGCTTCGGGGGCTTGCGGAATCGAAATTTATACTTACCTTTGCATTCCCAAGACGAGAAACGGTGGGTTCGTATAACGGTTAGTACTCGAGATTCTCAATCTCGCAATAGGAGTTCGATTCTCCTACCCACTACCAGAAGAGGTCGGCCAGAACTTTGGTCGACCTCTTTTGCATTGAGGGGGGCCCCTCGAAGATTATAGTCTGCGATTCCTAGCAGGGGTGTTTCGCTTCGCATTGAGGGGGGGGCCTGCAGACTATCGTCTGCGATTCCTAGCAGGGGTGTTTCGCTTCGCATTGAGGGGGCCCTGCAGACTATCGTCTGCGATTCCTGGCAGGGGTGTTTCGCTTCGCATTGAGGGGGCCCCTGCAGACTATCGTCTGCGATTCCTAGCAGGGGTGTTTCGCTTCGCATTGAGGGGGCCCTGCAGACTATCGTCTGCGATTCCTAGCAGGGGTGTTTCTCTTCGCATTGAGGGGGGGCCTGCAGACTATCGTCTGCGATTCCTGGCAGGGGTGTTTCGCTTCTACGTCGCGGTTCCTGCGGGACTTTTTAGAAGTTGTT